>JBNLBT010000047.1:0-23605 GCA_050303435.1 Marinicellaceae bacterium | reverse complement strand
AAAGCGTGCCGTTGGTTTTGTTGCTGGCTTTGGCGGCGCTGTTCTGGGGGTTGAGCCTGCGCCTGGCGCGCTCCATCGCACGGGGTTTGTCCGACCCCGAGGCGGTGCTGAACATCTCCCGCTGGCTGCTGCTGCGCAACTGGCTGCTGGTGCTGGGCATTTACCTGCTGATCAAGTCGCTGTTCATCCTTGCGCGTGCCATCGGCTGGTGGCGCGTGGACATGCCCGGCGGTGAACTGTACGGCACCGCGACGATGCTGGCACTGAACCTGAGCCTGGCCGCGGTGCTGCTGTTCAGTGGCCTGGCCCTGATCGAAGGTGCTGATCGCCTGGCAAAACGTCTGACGCGTAATACCGACTCAACTGCGCACGCGGTAAAAGGCGAAAACCCCGAGGCGTCTGAGGAATGAATAAAATGATTTTTCTCATGCTGTGTGTGAGTCTGTTGTCAGGCTGTGCGCAAAAGCACTCGACTGAAACGGCCCGGTTAACCCCGCAGGAAGTGATTGAAATTGCGAAGGAGTTTTTGATTGAAAGAGGCATCGACCCGGAAAATTATTACATGTGCGAGGAACCGGAATTGGAGGACGGTGACTGGTTGGTGGGTTTTTGTGAGAACGGCGATCCTTTGTCGATGAGAACCACCAGTTATGGGATTTTTGTGAATGATGCGGACCCAACCGTGCTGCAATTGAGTCCCAGATTGTGAGTCCAGTCATGCGTGTTGATCCAATCGGTATTCAAGCCTTTTCACAGCCGTCCAAAATAGAGGCACGATGACATGGATGCTTTGAAGGACCTTTGGGTGTGTTCGGTGTTATCGCGTGGTGTGTATGTGTACATGTTTCTGCACATCCTGATGTGGTTGGCCGTGACAAAATTGGCTAAACACAAGAAAGTGATGAATCAATGGTTGGAATTTCTGATTCTCGTGATGCCGTTGCTGGCCTTACCAATGGTGTTGCTGAAAAAGCCGGGCAGTGAAAATGAACGCATGAATGGATTCAATACGGCGGTGTTTCTGCTGTTCGTTTTGATTGTGTTTTCCATGATCGTGCTGCTCAAGATGTGCAGGATAAAGATATTTTCATGAATCCAATTGAGTCTGTCAGCCATGGATGAAGGGGCGCGCAAGGCGCTGGAGAGGGGTTTTATCCGGGTGGTGTTGGTATTTTTGCTGGCGTTGTTTTTGATTAGCCCTGGGAGAAACTGGAACCATCTGATCCATTTTGGTGGCTGGAAAACCGTTGGCTTTTTTGTTCTCTCTGCGGTGAATTTAATCATACAAATGTATTTTTTTCGCAAGTCACTTTGGCCGTATGGTTTGTCCAATGCGCCGCTTGTCTTTGTGTCCATTTTATTCATGGCGACGATTGAATTGATTAATATGGTTGTGGCGGTCTGGCACGGTTGGGGTGTGTGGTTTGGGGCGGGGGCATGAGTTTGGGCGATGAGGTGCATAGACACAACCCGTTGCGGGAAGATTATGCGGCCATTGATCGGGCGATTCTCGACAGTTTGTGGCGGTTTCCACGGACTTTAAGTGATTACTTCAGCTTTGGTGAAACGGGGGTGCATGCGCGGCTGTGGTGTCCGCATCTGGGCGACTGGCCGCGTTTGAAGCGGGCGCGTTTTGCGCATTTGCACGCCGGCGGCTGGCTGCAGGTGGACGGCGATGTGCACGCCGCTTTGCAGCAGCCTGAACGCGCGGATGTGAGCCTGCGTTTAAGCGAGGCCGGCGGGGCGCGTTGGGCGCAATGGATGCATGTGGACTGGCGGCGTTTCTGGATTGTGCAGCGCGATTGCAAGGGCCATGTGTTTTATTGCGCCCACGCACCCTTTTATGCGCATTTCAAGGCTTTCATTGAAACCTTGCCCGGTTTGGTGATTGAGCAGGAGGCCGTGCAGGACGGGGTGGAGGTGCTGTACTGGAAACGTTTGTCGCGCGTGCACGTGCTGAAGTTTTCGCTGCTCAAGCTGTCGCAGCGTGTGCGTTTACACGATCACCCGACATTGCAGTGGCACCGCTGAGATGAAAGAAGATCTGCGCAGCATTGACGATGCCTTGTTGCTGGCGCTGTGGGACACGCGCTGCCCATTGAGATGGTTTGCCGGTGACAACGCGGCCGAGATTTTGAACTTGCGTTGTTTTCATCTGGCGCCGTTGCCGGATTTACTGCGCGCGCGCATTTGCGCATTGCAGGCCGACGGCCTGTTGGATGTGTATCCATTGTCGGGCAATCAACCCGTTGACGACGCGCGCCAACGCCTGTCGGCGCTGTCAGCAGAATCCAGCGATTATCTGGGCGTGACGCGCGCCGGTGGCGAGATGTGGGCCTTGCGTTATCGGGCCGATTTCTCACGTTACTGGTTCATCACCACGGGCCTTGAGGATGCAGCGAATCAACGCGAGCGATACACGCTGCACAGTGTGCACGGGGCATTTTTTGAGCTGTTCCTGGCCTTTGCGCGGGCGCATCCCGGCTGTGAAATCATTGAGCAAGACCGTTTGGAAACATATTCACCGGTGTGGTGGAAAACTTTGCAGCGGGTGCATCGGCTGGAGATTTGGGTCGATGAGTCCCATGCAAATGAATTTTTTGAAAACCATCCATGCATCGCCTGGCACGATGAGTGGCCATTGTGGCCTGAGTCAAAAGACGCCTGACGCGCTGCTGCACGCGTCAGGCATCTGGCGTCAATCCAATCCGTTTCTGAAGATCACGTCGTTTTCCTCGGTTTCATCGGCGCCCAGGTCGTAGGGGCCGAGTGTGTTGGGGTGGGTCGGGTCGTTGTAGCCGCGTGGGTCGTTGTCGATGTCGTTGAACACCGGGGTGTAGGCCACGGTGTCGCACACGTCGATGGCCGGGGAGGTCAGGTGCAGGAGGTGCAGGTCGCCGGTGGACAGGTTTAAAAAGGCCGGGTTGCCGATCTGGATCTGGCTGCCGGTCAGGCTCACATCGTGGGTCTGGATGCAGTCGAACACGGTGTTGGCGCCGTTGGCGATGTCCACCACGGGGCCGGAGCCGACGTCGTGGATGACGCTGCTGAACACGTGGAACAGGGCACCGTCGGCGCGCAGGGTGGCGCTGGTCAGGTCGTTGTCGGCGAAAGTGTTGAAGCCGGCGGTGATGGCCGCGTCGCCGACCGAAACCACGGCGTGCAGGTCGTTGTAATTGTCCAGGCCGTCGTTGCCGTTGTGCCAGAACATGTTGCCTTCCAGGGTCACCGCGGTGCCGTTGTGCGAGGCGTAGATCGCGGTGCCTTCATCGGCGCGGTTGTCATCGAAATAGGTTTGTGCAATGGTCGCGGTGGCGCCGGTGCGCAGGTAGATGGCGCCGCCCACGCCGTTGTTGGTCGAGGCGCGGTTGTCGAGGAAGTAGTTGCATTTGAACGCATCCCAGCATTTCGCCGGCAGGCGGTGCATGTTCAGGTGCGCGCCGTCCTGCAGGTAAAAACCACCGCCATGAAAGCCCGAACGGTTGCCTTCGATCAGTGTGCCAAAGGCGTCGATGCGGGTGCCGGCGCCGGTGGCGTAGATCGCACCGCCTTCGCCGCCGCCGGCAAAATCGGCGTCGGCGCGATTGCCTTCCAGCGTGGCCGGGCGGGTTTGGAAGGTGTCGTAGGGGTTGTGGCCGTTGAGGGTCACCACGCTGCCGTTGACCGCGTAGATGCCGCCGCCGTGTCGGTGCGCCTTGTTGCCGTTGATGCCGCCGGGACCGAGTGTGCCGGGCAGGTTGCCGGAACTCAGTTCAACTTCGCAGTCATCGGCATAGATGCCGCCGCCGTTGCCTTCGTCGGTGGACAGGCCGGTGGCGTTGTTGAGGCTGATGTTGCCGCTGTGACCGCCGCGCACCACCACGCGCGCGCCGGATTCGCAATACACCCCGCCGCCGTTGGCCGCGGTATTGACCCGCACCACTGAGCCGGAGAGGATCAATTCGGAGTTGGCGCCACCGATGTAAATGCCGCCGCCGAGCACGCCGTCGTTGTTGAACACGTCGGCGTTGTGCAGCGTCAGTCGCACGTTGGCAAAGGCGGTGGAAATGCCGCCGGCCGGGCGAAAACTGCCGGGATCGGCGGTGCCGCCGCGCAGCACGATGTTGCGCAGGGTGATTTGCCGTTGCGGTCCGTTGGCGAAAACGGTGATCACCGGCAAAACCGCACCGGATCCGTTGATCACGCTGGCGCCGGTGATTGGAAAGCCATCCAGTGCGGTCTCGCAATCGGCGTAGCCACCGACGATTTCAACGTCGCGGTCGTCGATCAACAGGTTCTCCACCCGGTCCACCGCATTGACCACACGAATTTCAGCGGCGCCAGAGTCAATGGCGGCCTGTACGCTGTTGAAATCGCAATCCGAATCGCCCATCTGACCGACCACGACCAGGGCGCCGTGCGCTTGCGGCACATCGGCCCAGGCCTGCTGACTTGAGCCAGTCACCAGGCAGATGGCCAAAAACAAAAATGTGTATCCCTTGATGTCCATGTGCATTCCTCCACATCACATGCTCTCTTACAGTCTGCGCATTCGGCGTTGAATTCATGACACGCTGCCAACGCGACCGTCCCTGACAACCAGTGTCGCCCCGGTCGACTGAAACGGGCGTGAACAATGGCGGGGGTGAAAATGTGAACTGGATTCGGTGTGAAATCCAATGTGACTGATGCAAGGAGTTCTAACTGTCAGCCGCGCTGTTTTTTCACAGTGGCTGGAATGCCGACGGCAATGGCGTTCGCCGGAATTTCTCCGATGACCACTGCGTTGGCGCCGATCACTGCGCCGTCGCCGATGCGCGCACCGGCGGTGACGGTGACGTGCGAACCCAGCCAGCAATCGGCGCCGATGTGCACCGGATCGATGCGGTCCGTTTGCAGCCGCATCGGCGTGCCCACCGCGGTGCCGTGGTTGGTGTCGCGGATCACGCAATAGGCGGCGATCAGACTGTCCCGTTCAATGCGGATAGATCCCTTGCACACGATCTGTGTGCCGCGGCCGATGTACACGTGATCGCCGATTTCAATGCGTCCGGACTTGGCGTATAAGAATGCACCGCGATCAATGCTGCTTTGGGCGCCCAGTTGAATGGAGCCGCCGTCGGTGGTTTTCAGTGCGCCGTAATCCGAAACCGCACATTTTTGGCCAAATTCGATGCGTTGCCCCAGAGCGTGTGCGCGCAAGCGGATGGCGATGTTTTTGCACCACCGTAACATGCGTGTGATTGCATTGAAGAATTTGCTCATGCGGTTCCTCCAGAGGTATTGTTGGCGCGAGTCACAGCGCGGTTCAGTCGATCGGCAAGAGCGCTTGGCAGGATGGATAAACACAGCCCGCTGATCACCCGTTTGTCAAACAGCAGGGTCGGGCGGCAGCGCAGTGCCTGCCACAGGGCCTTGCGACCCGCGCGGTAATCGCCGGCGATGCGGATCAACTCCCAGCCTTTGAGTTTGTAAATGCGCGCCTTGATTTGTGGCAGCAGGGGCTTCAGTTGCGCGGGAAAATCGGGCTGGGCAAACAGCTCTTCGCGGTAGCGGATGTTGTCATCCAGCATCATTTGAATGCGCCCGCCGGTGTTGAAATCGTGCTGACGCATCACCGCCAGTGGCTGCTCGACGAAGTCGTATTGGTGGTGTATGGCCAGTTTGAAATGAATCGCCTCGCCTTCGGCGCGGTAACTTTCATCAAAGCGGCAGTCGTCAAAACAGCTTTTGCGGAACATCGGTGTGATCGGGTAGATGAAAAACGGGCCGGTCAGCAAGGCTTCGAGAATCCAGCCGCGTTGCATCAGGCCGTTGGTGGTGGCCGGCAGGGTTTCATCGCGGTCTTCAAAATAACGCAGGCCGGCGCCGTAAACCACGCCGAACGAATCGTCCAGTTGCCTGAATTTCTCCACCTGCAGTTTCAATTTGTCCGGCAAATACCAGTCGTCGGACGGCAGAATGGCAATGAATTCGCCGCGCGCCAGGTCAATGCCCTGATTCATGCGGTGCGATTGGCCGCGGTTGGTCTGGCCCAGCACCACGCGGATGCGCGGATCGTGGCTGAATTGAGCCAGCACTTCGGCGGTGTCGTCACCGGAGGCGTCGTCAAGAACAATGTATTCCCAGTTTTCGAAGGTCTGATCAATGACGCTCTGCACCGCCTGGGCGATGTAGGCGCCGTGTTTGTAGGCGCTGGTGATCACTGTGACCAGAGGTTGCTTGGTTTCAGGCATCCGGCGTTCTCCAATAACGCAGCAGCACGCGCGCCGATTGCAGACTGAAGGCGGCGGCCACGCTCAATTGCAACCACAACGCCAGATGCGGCCACAGCCGGTCGAAAGCCGAAAACAGCAGCAGCAGAGCCACGGTTAAACCCATCAGCCACAGATTGGCGGCGCTGGTGGTGATGCGCAGGGCCCGGTGCAACAAGAAGGCGCTGAACACGGCCATTGACGCGTAAGCGACGACGAAGCCCCAGGCGCTGGCCACCAAGCCCCAGGCCGGCAGCAACCCATGGATAAAG
This sequence comes from Marinicellaceae bacterium, assembly GCA_050303435.1. GTDB lineage: Bacteria > Pseudomonadota > Gammaproteobacteria > Xanthomonadales > Marinicellaceae > JBNLBT01. The sequence goes on along the minus strand of JBNLBT010000047.1, from coordinate 17,100 downwards.
CCTGTGAACGCCGCCACCCAGATGACTTGCAGTAGCAGGCTGGTGCGCAAACGCCGGGTGGCGATGAACAGATAGCCCATCAACCAGCAGGCGACCTTGAACACGTCGCCGAGCAGCTGGGTTTTCAACAGTTCGGCCGAAGGCACAAATTCAGCAGAATACAACAATTGAATCAGCCACGGCGCAATCGCGTGAATCACCAGCAAGGCCGGGGCGATGATCCACAGCGACAGACTCAGTTGCTGGTTGTAACCGGTCTGCAGCGCGGCCGGGTCGTCTTTGCGCGCCACCATGCGTGGAAAATAGTCTACAGCAAAGGCCGCCAGGATGATTTCAATGTACACCATCGACATCGACCAGGCCGCCTGGTGCAGGCCGATGGCGCCCTGATCCAGCTGATGGCCGATGCGCGTGCGCACCCACAATACGGCCAGCACAAACAGGCCGGCGTTGACGAACATCACCGCGCCGATGGACGCCACGCGCCGCAGCGCGTGCGGGTCATGGTCGGTCGATTCAGTTGCGCGTGCCTTGAGCTCATTCAGTGTCGCCCGCACCCGTGGCCAGCTCAACAGCACGGTGGCCGCCGGCAGCAACAGGACCAGCGCAAACACACCCTTTGGGCCGGCCAGGTAGATGATCAACAGGGCGGCAACGGTGGCGCACAGCGCGGCGTATACCTTGACCCGGGCAATCGTTTCAATGTGGCGGAAGCCGTTCAGCCAGGAGGTGAAAAAAACGCCGGTAAAAATCAGCAAGGCGCCCAGGCTCAGCCACAGCAGGCCCAGGCGTTGCGTGCCGTCACCAAACACCCAAAAGGCAATCTGTTGACCCAGCAGAGCGGACAGCAGCACCAGTGCTGCGGTGATCAGCGCCAGCACGCCCAGCGACTGAAAGAATAAGCGCTGCAGCGCACGGTGTGCCTGGTCTTTGCGCAGTTCGGTGATCACCTGCACCGCGCCGCCGCCGGAGAATATACCGCCCAGTGTGGCCAGCAGATTGTGCAACGATTGGTACAAGGCCAACAGCCCGATGCCCGAGGGACCGAGCATCAGTGCAATGCCCTTGGATTTGATCACGTTGGTCAGAATGGTCAGCACCGACGAGGAAGACATCAACGCGGTGGCGCGCAATCGGGCCCTCATGTGTTGCGGAATTTCTTGACCACCGCCGGAGAGCCGGCGGCGATGGCGTACTCCGGGATGTCACCGGTGACCACGCTGTTGGCTGCAACGATGGCGCCGCGACCGATGGTCACGCCCTGGGTGACGATGCAGTGCGCCCCGATCCACACGTCATCGCCGATGTGCACCGGGGCGTGGTTGTGTCCCTGTTGGGCCATCGGCGCGTCGCCGGCGTCGTGGCGGTGGCTGACGTCCAAAACCATGACGTTGGGCGCCAGCATGACGTCGCGGCCGATGTGGATTTGATCGTAGCAGGTGAGGGTGCAGCGGTCGTTGATGGCGGTGCCATCGCCGATGCGGAGTTCACCGTGACCGGCCAGCAGCACGCCGCGCCTGAAGGCCACGTTGTTGCCCAAAGTGACGCGACAGTTGCCGGTTTTGCGAAAGCCTTTTTGCATTGAGCAGCCGCTGCCATAGGACGAAAACTGAAAGGCATGCAGCAAAAAACGCAGTTTGTCGAAGTACAGCCCGCGTTTCAGGGCGGTCGGTTTGATGCGCGCGCGCCAAAAGCCGCCGAGGACGCGGTTGAGCCCCTGGCTCATGCGCAACAGCGGGGTGTAAATCAGGCGCTTCATGGCAAGGTGTTGAGGGTTTGACAGACTGCATCCAATGCGCCGGTGTCCATGTGTCGACCCAGCGGCAGGCTCAGTACTTCGGCTGACATGCGCTCGGTGATGGGGTAATCGCGCGGGTTGAATTGCTGCTTGTATGCGCCGGAGGCCGCCGGTGCAATCGGATAATGAATCAGGGTGCCAATGCCCGCCTGTTGCAAGGCGTCGGCCACCACGTCGCGTCGCGGGCTGCGGATCACGAACTGGTGCCAGCTGTGGTGCATGCCGGCCGGTTCGCAGGGCAGGGTGTATTTATCTGCGTCGAGGTGTTGCAGGTATTGGGCCGCCTGGGTGCGGCGCATTGCAATGGTGGCATCCAGGTGCTTGAGTTTGACCGACAGCAGCGCGGCCTGGATTTCATCCAGGCGGGAATTGTGTCCGGCTTCATCGTGGTGGTATTTGACTTTGGAGCCGTAGTTGGCCAGTGAACGGACCCGCTCGGCCAAATCGGCGTCGTTGCAAACCACCGCGCCGGCGTCGCCCAGCGCGCCCAGATTTTTCGCCGGATAGAAGCTGAATGAGGCCGCGTCGGACAGGCCGCCGGCGCGAATGTCGTTCAAGCGGGCGCCGTGCGCTTGCGCCGCGTCCTCAATGACTTTGAGTCCGTGTTTGCGCGCCAGGGTGTTGATGCGCGTCATGTTGGCCGGCAGGCCGTACAAGTGCACCGCAATGATCGCCCGCGTGCGCGGCGTGATGGCCGCTTCGATCAACGCCGGGTCGATGTTGCAGCTGTCTGTTTCCGGCTCCACCGGCACCGGTGTGGCGCCAACCTGGGTGACCGCCAGCCAGGTGGCGATGAAGGTGTTGGACGGCACGATGACTTCATCGCCTGAACCAATGTCCATGGCTTTGAGAATCAATACGATGGCTTCCAGGCCGTTGCCCACGCCAACGCAATGCTGGACGCCGCAGTAGCCGGCGAATTCGGCTTCAAAGCGCGCCACTTCCGGCCCCAGAATGTAATGGCCCGACTGGATCACGCGGGTGGCCGCGGCGATCAATTCATCTTGAATTTCACGGTGTTCCTGTTGCAGGCTGAAAAAGGGTGTGTTCATTTGAGTGCGTGCATGAATTCGTTGTAATCTCGGTAGTAGTCGTCTTCCTCGTACAGATTGGAGGCCAACACCATCAACACCGAACCGGAGGAAAAGTTGTCGATCTCGCGCCAGATCATCGGGCACACGTAGAGGCCCTCGTAGGATCGGTTGAGGTGGAATTTTTTCTTTTCACGGCCGTCGTCCAGCGTGATGTCGAAACTGCCGGACATGGCGATGATCAGCTGATGCAGCGCCTTGTGCGCGTGGCCGCCGCGTTCGGCGCCGCCGGGCACGTCGTACAAGTAATAAACACGCTGAATGTCAAACGGGATGTGGTTGCGCTGTTCAATGAAGGTCAGGTTGCCTTTGGGATTGGAAATCACCGGCAGGCGCAGAATGTGGCAATCGTTCAGGCTCACGCGTTCTCCGCTGGTTCTATGGTTTTGACAAAACGCGCCGGTTGCCCCATCCACAATTCATTGGCCGGGACGTCGCAGGTGACCAAGCTGTGCGCGCCGATCATGGCGTTTTCGCCGATGCACACACCGCCGAGCACGGTGGAGTTGGCGCCGATGGAGGCGTTGCGTCCGATGCGGGTGGTCAGCAGTTGCTCTGGGCGGGTGCGCGAACGTGGGTATTTGTCGTTGGTGAAGGTCACGTTGGGGCCGATGAACACGCGGTCTTCTACGCGCAGGCCGTCCCACAGCTGCACGCCGCATTTCACGGTGACAAAATCGCCGATGATCACGTCGTTCTCAATAAAACACTGTGCGTTGATGTTGCAGTGACTGCCGATTTTCGCGCCGGGCAGAACCACGCAAAACTGCCACACGGTGGTGTTTTCACCGATGCTGCGGCTTTGCACATCCGCGGACGGGTGAATCTGCGCCGGGGGCATTGGATTGGTCGGTTTGCTGCTGGTCATGTGCGTTCCATTATAGATGAAATCAGCGCGCTTTGTCTCTGGCTGTATGCGCGTTCGGTGTAGTCGTTTTGCACCCGCTGGAAAAGCGTTTCGGGGTCAGGTAGACTCTGAGGTTCGCTGCAGATCGTCCGCAGCCGCTGGTGCAACTGCTGCACATCGCGCGCGGGGTACAGCCAGGGCCTGAACTCGCTGCCAAACAGTTCCCGGCAACCGCGAATTTCGGTGGCGATCACCGGCACTTCGCAGGCCAGCGCCTCGAGCATGGAGCGGGAAATGCCTTCGCGGTAGGAGGGCAGCACGTAGACATCGGCGCAGGCCAGATAATCCGGCACATTGTCCACCAGGCCGGTCAGGGTGATGTGCGTGTGCAGCTGCAGTTTTTCGATCAAATCGGCCATCTCGCGGGCGAACGGGTCGATGTCCTGGGCGATGTTGCCGCCGATCAGCACCAGGTGCGCCCGCGGTTCAGTTTTCAACAGTTCAGCCAGGGCATGAATCAGGTCCTGAAATCCCTTGCCGCGCACCAGCCGGCCCACCGCGGCGATCAATGGCCCATCGCTTGGCAGCCCCAAGGCTTGACGCCGAGGTGCCTTGTCGGTAACCGGCTTGAAATGCTCGGTGTCAATGCCGTTGCCGATCCAGTGGATGCGTTCGGGCTTGATCAGCCCGCGTGCGGTCATGAAATCAATGTCTTCCTGCGACTGGCTCAGGGTGTCGCTGGTGATGCGCGCCAGCGCGCTTTCCAGGCGCACGGTCAGCCAGTGCGACAGTTTCGATTGGTCGTCGTGAAAATAAAAGCCGTGCGCGGTGTAGATGTTGTGCGGCGTTTTGCACCGCCAGGCGGCAACGCGCGCGGCGATGCTGGCGTTGCGGTTGTGGGAATTCACGCAGTCGAATTGCTCGCGGCGGATCAGTTGTTTGAGTTGTCGGATTGAACGCCAGAACCCCAGCGGCGAGGGCGCAGAGGGGAAAGACACGTTGTGGTGTTTGATGCGGGCATCGTCGATGGCATTGAATTGTTCGGTGGTGTGGCAGGCGGTGTGCACTTCGTGCCCGTCTTCCAGCAACTCAAGAATAAACGGCTTGAGAAATTTATTCAGGTAAAAATCGGTGTTGCACACCTGCAGAATTTTGGCCATGCACTGATCCGGGCAATGTTGTTGTTATTTCGTGGGACTGTTACTTTACAATAGCTGGTGCCTTAAAAAAATAATAAATCATTGAAAACCCTTCAAGTCATCGAATCCCTCGGCCGGGGCGGCGCGGAACAGGCGCTGGTGAATCTGTTGCCGGTGCTCCAGCGGCGCGGCATCGCGGCGGACGTGCTGGTGCTGAAAGCGGATCTGACGCTGGCCAGGTCGTTGCAGGTCGCCGGGGTGCGGGTGTGGACGGCGCCCGATGGCGGGTTGCGCGCACGGCACCGTTTTGTGCGGCAATTGCTGCGCGAACACGGCCATGACGCGGTCAATGCGCACCTCACACGGTCTCTGCTGGTGTGCGGCTTTGGCGCCTTGCCGGTGCCGTTGTATTTCACCGCGCACAACCTCGGCTACGCCGCCTGGCCGGCGCGTGGCATCAAGGGGCGGGTGAAAAAATGGCTGGCGGCGCGCATCGCGCGGCGTCGGGTGCGCGAAACCGTGGCGGTGTCGGATGCGGTGGCGGCGCATTATCGCGCGCACTGGGGCATTGAGCGTGTGCGCGTGATCGGCAACCCGGTTGAGGTGCCGCAAATTGACACATCGGAGAATGGCCCGATTGTGGTGCCGGGGCGACTGGTGCCGGAGAAAGGCCACGCTCTGGCTTTGCAGGTGGCGGCGGAGTTGCATGCACAGCGGCCTGAACTCAAGTGGCTGTTGGCCGGCGGCGGCCCCTTGCACAAGGATTTGCAAGAGCGCATTGACGCACTGGGTTTGCATTCGGTGGTGCGCATCAGCGGCGCGCTGCCGCACGGTGATTTTCTCAGGGCCATGGCGACGGCGGCAGCGGTGCTGGTGCCAAGTGAACAAGAAGGCTTTGGCATTGCTGCGGCCGAAGCCATGCGGCTTGGCAAGGCCGTGGTGGCGACTCGCGTGGGCGGTCTGGCGCACTTGCTGGGCGAGGGCGGCCGGGGCTGGTCGTTCGACAGCGGCGATGCCGCGGGGTGTCTGAATTGTCTGACTGAGGCGTTGGATCAAGCGGAAAAAAGGGTACAATACGGTCAAAAAGCCCGAGACTTTGTGCTGCGCCATCATTCGACCGAGACCGTTGCTGAACAATGGCAGGAATTGTATCTGACCCGATGAAAATCATGTTTTTGACCAAATACCCGATTTCCGGCGCCTCCAGTCGCTACCGGGTGTATCAATACCTGCCTTATCTCAAGCGACGCGGCGTCAAATTCACTGTGCAGCCGTTTTATTCGCTGCGGGATTACCCCACGATTTATCGCAGCGGGCATCTGTCGGGCAAGGTCGGCATGGTGCTTAAAGGGATGTTGAAAAGACTTTGGGCGGCGCTGCGCGTGCCGTTTTACCGGGTGATATATTTTCAGCGCGAGGCCACGCCGTATGGACCGCTGTGGTTTGAGCGCTGGTGCCGTTTGTGGCGCCGCAAACTGATCTTCGATTACGACGACGCGCTGTTTTTGTTTAAACCTTCCAGCGCCACGCCGTATTCGGACAAACTGAAAAAGCCCGGCCGCGTGTTGAAAATCTTTCGTTTGGTGGATTGCGTGTTTGCCGGCAATGAATTTCTGCGCCAGCAGGCGCTGCAGTACGCGCCCGATGCGCGGGTCATTCACGTGGCCGAAAACCTGGAGCACATCACCCGGCGCAAGAAACATCAGCGCGTGCAGACGGTGACGCTGGGCTGGCTGGGTTCGCCGTCCACGGAAAAATACCTGGAATTGATCCGGCCGGTGTTGGAACAATTGGCTGCAGAGCACGACATTCGCCTGCTGATTGTCGGTGGCGGCCGCTTTCGCAGCCGCGCGCTGAAAGTGGTGCACAAAAGCTGGACCTACAAAACTGAAAACGCCCTGTTGCAGTACTTCGACATCGGATTGATGCCCTTGCCGCATGAGCAATGGTCGCAGGGCAAATCCGGTGGCAAGGCGCGCACCTACATGGCCGCCGGTGTGCCGGTGGTGTGTCAGGACATCGGTTTCAACAAGGAACTGGTGGCGCACGGCAAAACCGGTTTTCTGGCCATGAACCCGGATCAATGGTACGAATCCATCAAAGGCCTGATCATCGATCACCGCTTGCGGCAACGCATGGCCGATCAGGCCTATGCGGTGGTCAAGGCGCGCTATGCTTTGCAGGTGATCGCGCCGGCATGGCTTGAGGCCATTGAAGAGGTGGCCGATGCCGGGCGGTGAGGTGATTTACGTGTCCTGGAACGGGGTGCATGAACCGCTGGTGCATTCTCAGGTGCTGCAATACCTGGGGGCATTGCGCCAACACGGCTGGCGTTTTCACCTGATCACGGTGGAGTCCGGCCACGCCGCGCTGGACGAGGCGCCTGAAGCGCTGCAAAGCGCCGGTGTGCAGTGGCATCCGGTGCGCCGTGGCCGCTTTTGCGTCGCCGGATTGTGGTGGTCGGTGCGCCGGCGAGTGGAAGCGCTGATCGAAGAATTCAATCCGGTGCTGGTGCACGCGCGCAGTTTTCTCAGCGCCTGGGCGGCGCAAACGCCAACGCGCCGCGCCCAGGTGCCGCTGTTGTACGAAATGCGCGGTTTCTGGGTGGCGGAAAAAGTCTACAAAGGTTCACTTAAAGACGGATCTTGGCTGCACCGCTGGCTGACGCGGCGAGAAATGCGCCTGGCTGCTGAGGCCGACGGTCTGGTTTCACTGACCGCGCGGGCCATTGAGGCGATGGCGGATTGGCCGACCGTGCAACAGCGCGCACTGCCACCGCATCGGGTGATTCCCACCTGCGTGAACGACGCCCTGTTTGCTCCGCGCGGGCCGGCGCTGCCACGCATTGTGTGCCTGGGTTCGGTCGGAGAAGGCTATCTGGGCGATGCGGTGTTTCGCCTGTTTGCCTGCGCGCAGCGCAATCACCCCGAACATCAATTGCTGCTGATCACGCACAGTCAGGACGCATTGATTCACGACCTGGCCGAACGACACGGCGTTGATCTGGACGCCCTCAAGGTGTTGCGGCTGCCGCACCCGGCGGTGCCGGTGGAACTGGGCCGCGGTGGCGTGGGGTTGTCACTGATCAAGCCGCATTTCAGCAAACAGGCGTCCTGCCCGACCAAAGTGGGCGAGTACCTGGCTTCGGGCATGCCGGTGTTGTGCAACGCCGACATCGGCGACATGGACGCGGTGCTGGGGCCGGCCGGCGTGGCGGTGATTCTTGAAGACCTCGATGAGGCCAGTCTGGCCAAAGCTCTGCGCCGCGCGATTGAACTGCAACAGGACGTGGCCACGCGGCGCCAGTGCCGCGAGTTGGCGATGCGCTATTTTTCCTTGGATGGCGGTGTGACCCAATACGCCGATTTGTACCGTCAACTGGAGTCGCGGGCATGACCATGCTGTGGCTGCTGGGGCCGTTTGCCTTGATGCTTGTGATGATGGCGATTTACGTGCAGGGGCAAAGCCGACTGTTGCAGCATGCGCCGGCTGCGGTCAATGCCTATGCAGCGCAGGCCGTACCGCAGGATTCTGCGCGCGGCTTTTTGTTGAAGCTGTTTCTCATTGCCTTTGTGCTGCGGCTGGCGATGGTGCTGTTGATCAATTCCACTGATTTGATCAATCGTTTTGGACTGTCGTCGGATTCGCTCAAATACATACGCATGGGGGAAATCATTGCCTTGCAAATGCACGCCGGGGAATTCAACTGGCCCAAATGGATCGACTCGGGCTGGTTCCAGTTCAACGGATTCATGGTCTATTTGTTCGGCTCCAAACCGTTCGTGATTCAGTTGTTCAACATCACCGCCGGCTCGCTGTTGCCAGTGGTGATCTACAAGACCGTAATGCAGGCCTTGCACAACCCGGTCGTGGCGCGCTGGACCGCGCTGATGGTGGCAATTTTTCCTTCGTTTATTTACTGGTCTTCTTTGATGCTCAAGGATCCGATTTCATGGCTGGCGGTGAGTCTGATTGTCTACGGCACGGTGGTGTTAAAGCAGCGCTTTGCGTTTTCTGCCCTGCTGTCCATCTGCATCGGCCTGATCATCTATCTGGGCATCCGCGAGTACATGTTTTACATCAGCATCATCATCATCACGCTGGCGTTTTTCCCCTTGCAGCGCTCATCGCCTTCGGTGTACATGCGCTGGCTGGCGGTGATTCTGTTGATCGGTTTTGCTGCGCAGGCCGCCGGTTTTGGCTTTTTGGCCATCGACCGCATCAGCCAATCGATTTATTTCGACATCGACTACCTCAACCACATCCGCATGAAACTGTCGGATCACGGCAGCGGCCGGTTTTTTGCCGATGAATCCGACGCCGCCTGGGGGCAGGGCGTGTTCAATGACGTCAAGGCGTTCCTGCTGGCGGCCTACTACTCGCTGCTGTCTTTGGATCTGACCAACATCGGTTCGGTGCGCCAGCTGATGGCCTTGCCGGAGGTGTTGCTGTTCATTTATCTGCTGCCGCATTTGTGGAACGGCTTCAAACTGGTGTGGCGCAAGCACCGCAATCTGGCCTTGCCGATCCTTGGTTTTTCGCTGGGCATTCTGGTGGTGTACGGTTCGGCCACCACCAACAAGGGCGCGCTGTTCCGCTGGCGCATGCAGGCGTTGCCGTTCATGCTGATGCTGATCACCTACGGTTTGTATCACGCGCGCAAAGGCTGGTTTTACCGATTGCTGGTGCGGTGGCGGATATGAACGGCTGGGCGGTGGTGCTGGGCGGTTCGGCCACCGCGCTGGCGGTGGTGCGCGAATTGTCCGAACGGCTGAACTGTCGCATTGCGGTGGTGGCGCCGGGCAAACAAACCGCCACGGTGAGTCGTTGTGTGGACGCGGTGTGGCTGCTGGATTCGCCGCAGGAATTGCTGCAGCGCCTGCACACGCTGGAGACCGATCGGGCGCACTGGCTGATTCCGACCGCCGATGTGTACATCGAGTGGCTGGCGGAACTGGCCGATCAATGGCCGCCGCAGGTTCGCGCCTGGCCCAGTTATCTGGACGGCAGCGCGATGCGCTTGATGGACAAAGCCGCGTTTGCCGAATTGATCGCTGAACATTCGGATTTTCAACAACCCCTGACCGTGGCCGGCGATGCCTTCGAGCCGCACGGCGCGCACGCCGAGGCCTTTCCGGTATTTGCCAAACCGCGCATGATCCATCTGCACAAACACGCCATGGGAGGCCGCAAAGGTGAGGTGTTGGCCGATCGCGGCGCCTGGCGCGAATGGGCCAACGGGCGCACTGATCTGGGCGAATGGCTGGTGCAGGAAATCATCACCGGGCCGGAGTCCAACATCATGCTGACCGCGGCGGTGTTGCATGAACAAGGTCAAGTGGTGCATTCGATGAGCGCGCGCAAATTGCGCCAATATCCGCCCGGATTTGGTTCGGCCTCGCGGGTGGTGAGTGAACACGACGCGGCGCTGTTGCGGCGCAGCAATGACTTTCTGGCGCGTGCCGGGATGCAGGGCCTGTGTTGCGGTGAGTTCAAATGGTGCGAAAAACGCGGGGACTGGGTGGTGATTGAGTACAACCCGCGGCCGGCGCTGTGGTATCACGTGGTCGCCGCCGCCGGGCACGATCTGGTGACGCAGGCGGTGACGCGGGCGGACGGGTCAGTGCAGCGCATCGAGGACACCCGCACGGTGCTGTGGTGTTACGGTTTGAAGGATCTTTACAGCGCCTGGTTTTATCGCTGGCACGGACGGTCGTTCATTTTTCCTGCGCCTGAAATCAAGGCCCATGTGCCCGCAGACGCGGTGCGCGCCTGGGCGGTGTGGCGCTGGCGCGATCCGCGGCCGGCACTGGCTGAAGTGTCGGTGTACCTGCGCAAGGCGCTGAGGCGGTTGCTGCGGCGATGAAACGTGTGATCATCAACGCCGACGATTATGGCCTGCATGCCGAGGTGGACGCGGCCATTCTCGAATGTTTTGCCGCCGGTGTGCTGTGCAGCGCCACGCTGATGGTCAATCAGCCGGGCGCGGCCGATGCGGCGGTGCGCGCGGCGCAGGCCGGTCTGCCGCTGGGGCTGCACCTCAACCTGACTTTGGGGCGGCCTGTGAGCGAGCCAGAACAGATCGCCTCATTGCTGGATGCCGAGGGGCGGTTTGTGGCGCGGCGTGAATTGATCAAACGGGCGCTGCGGCGGCGGCTCGACCCGGATCACGTGCGTGTGGAACTGCAGGCGCAGATCGCACGCTACCGTGAACTGGTGTCCGAAGTGCAACACCTCGACAGCCACCAGCACGTGCACGCGATTCCCCGCGTTGCAGAAGTGGTGCGGGCGCTGGCACAGGACAACGATTGGCCGTTGCGCGGTCTCAGGCAAGACCTTGGTGGGCGCCATTTAAGCCCGCTCAAACGGCTGAAGAAATGGGTGATCAACCGCACTGGGGCGGCTCGGGGCGAAGCGCCGAATCGGCATTTGGTGAGCGTGTTTGATTTTCTCCGGCCGGGCGAATTTCCGGGCCTGGCGCACTACCGCAGGCTGTTGCGGGCCGTGCCTGAGGGCGTCTGCACGGAATGGATGGTGCACCCGTGTCGCGACGCCGCCGCGGTGTCCGGACTGACCGCCATCGGCGCGATATCCGAAGCCGAATACCGCATCATGATTGGCGCCGAATTCAAGCAATTGCTGCGTGAATCGGGCGTGCAGCTGACCACGCACCGTGGCGCTGCGCGACGCCAATAAGCTATAATGAAGCGACCCGAATAAGTGAATTATGGAACTCCATCAGTGAAACAGGCGCTCATCACCGGCATCACCGGACAGGACGGTTCGTATTTGACCGAATGGCTGCTGCAACAAGGCTATTGTGTGCACGGTCTGGTGCGTCGCACCTCCGGTCACAACACCGCGCGCATTGATCATTTGCTGGCCGATCCGGTCGTGCAGGACCGCGTGCATTTGCACCACGCCGATTTAACCGATGGCATGACGCTGACGCGTCTGGTCAGCGAATTGCGGCCACATGAGGTGTACAACCTGGCGGCCCAGTCGCACGTGGCGGTGTCCTTTGAAGAGCCGGTCTACACCGCCGATTGCGACGCCCTGGGCACACTGCGACTGCTGGAAGCCATCCGTCAGGCCGGCTTGCAGGACGCGTGCCGGTTTTATCAGGCCTCGACCTCAGAGATGTTTGGTCTGGTGGCCGCTTCGCCGCAAACAGAGGACACCCCTTTTCATCCGCGTTCACCCTACGGTGTAGCCAAGTTGTACGCGCACTGGATGGCGGTCAATTACCGCGAAGCCTATGGCATGTTTGCCTGCAGCGGCTTGTTGTTCAATCACGAGAGCCCGCGCCGCGGCGAGACGTTTGTCACGCGCAAGATCACGCTGGGGCTGTCGCGCGTGTTGCAGGGTCGACAGGCCTGTCTGGAATTGGGCAATCTGGACGCCCGCCGCGACTGGGGCCATGCCCGCGACTACGTGCGCGCGCAGTGGCTGATGCTGCAACAGAACGAACCCCGGGATTACGTCATTGCCACCGGCGTGCAACATTCGGTGCGGGCGTTTTGTGATCAGGCCGCGGCCGCGGTGGGTGTGCGACTGGACTGGCGGGGTGAAGGCGTGGACGAGCAGGCGCTGCTGGCTGCATCCGACAACCCGGCGGTGCGACTTGAGCCCGGTGCGGTGGTGATCCGTGTGGCCCCGGCCCTGTACCGGCCGGCGGAAGTGGACAATTTACTCGGCGATGCCTCGCGCGCGGCCGCTGAACTCAACTGGCGGCCAGAGGTCGGTTTTGACGAACTGGTGCAAGAAATGATGGATCAGGATTTCAATGCCTGAGTGGCTGCATTTCAGCGCCTTGTTGCTGAGCGCGGTGGCCGTGCATTATCTGGCGCGCCGGCTGGCCCTGAAAGTGGGGTTGGTGGATCGGCCCGATGCGCGCAAAGTGCACAGCGATGCGGTGCCCATGAGTGGCGGGGTGGCCATCGTCTCTGTCACCTGTCTGGCGGCCCTGTTGTGGCCGGCGGAAACGCCGTACATCGGCCAACTGTTGTGGCTCAGTCTGCTGATCGCTGCGGTGGGTGTGACCGATGATTTTCTTGATGTTTCGCCGTTGATTCGCTTTGGTGTGCAGATCGCCGCCTGTTTGTGGTTGATTGAAATGAGCGGTGTGCGCATTGACACCTTTGGGGCGCTGTTGTGGCCGGGTAACGAAGCGCGGCTGGGCGCCTGGGCTGTGGCCGTGACCGTGTTCGGTGTGGTCGGCATCATCAACGCACTGAACATGTCCGATGGCATCGACGCCCTGGCTGCGGGGTATTTCCTGCAGGCGCTGGTTGTGCTCATGGGTCTTGGGTTGCAGGACCCCGTGTTGCACGCGCTGCTGATCGCGGTGGCTGTGTTCATTGGCTTCAACAAATCCAGGTCCGGCCGCATGTTTCTTGGCGACGCCGGCAGCATGTGGCTGGGTTTTGTGCTCGCCTGGTTGCTGGTGTATGCCTCCAGCCCCGCGGTGGGACTGATTCTGCCGGTCAGCGCCCTGTGGTTCATCGCTTTGCCGCTGTACGACACCATTTATGTCATGTTGCGGCGCCTGCTCAACGGGCGCTCACCATTCCAGCCAGACAAAAAACATTTGCATCACCTGTTGCTGGCGCTGAACCTGGGGCACACCGGGGCCCTGCTGTTGCTGCTGTTGTTGCAACTGATGCTGACGGTGGCTGGTTGGCTGATGATGCAACAGGGCGTGCCGGCGCACGTCCAGTTTTATCTCTTTGTGCTGTTGTCTTTGGGTTATTATGTGCTGATGGATGTCTCATGGAGAAGAGTGGGTGAGTTCACTTGACAACACGCCGTTACCGCTGCGTGTGATGGCGCCGGCCTTGCTGGCGCTGGTGCTGTTCATCAATCCGCTGCCGTTGGGCAGCAATCGCGACTGGGCCTGGCCGGTGTTGGCGATGACGGCCTTTGCGGTGTTGGGTTTGCTGTTGCTGTTTGCCCCGTCACGAATGGAGAATTGGCGGCGCGTGCGGTCAGTGCTTTGGCTGGTGGTGTTATGGCTGCTGATGCAGTTGATCTACCTGGTGCCCTGGCCTCTTGATCTGTTGCAACTTTTGAATTCGCGCGTGGCCGATGCCTACCGCGCGTTGGGTCTGACGCGCGGGTATTTGGCACTTGATGTGCACGCGGCGTGGTTGCATTGCTTGCAAAGTGCCTATTACGCGGGCGTTTTTCTGTGGGTGCTGAGTGTGGTGCAACGCCGTCAGCAGGTGCGCTGGCTGCTGATATTGATTGTCTTGACCGGCCTGCTGCAGGCCTTGTATGGCATGTACCTGGTTTCGGTGCAAAAAACCGGTTTATTGTTCAGTGATTTCGCGGTGACGGCGTCGTCGGCATCCGGCACCTTTGTCAACCGCAACCATTATGTGGCCTATCTGGCATTGTCGACGCTGGCCGCGCTGGCGTTGCGCATATCGTTCAAGCGCAGCTCGCCGTCGGGCGGCACCCTGGCGCATCGGCTGTTGCATTTTTTCAGCAATCCGATGCGCCTGCTGGATGCGGTGATTCTGATCATGCTGGCCGGCCTGTTGAGCAGTCATTCCAGGGCCGGGGTGGCTTCGTTTGTTGTGGCCGCGGGTTTTTTTGTCATCATGCGTTTTGCCGTGTTTGCCGAACGCTTCAATCCGCGTCGCTGGCTGCTGGTGGGCGGTGTGCTGTTGCTGATTGCGGTGCCGATGTTCTGGCAGGACGCCCAGGTTCTGTTGGCTTCACTGGGTCTGGGAGGGGACGACGTGGACGTGTGGGCCACTGAGCGCTGGGTGAGTTGGCAGCAGATACTGACCCATTGGTCGGAAAACGGGTGGTTGGGCGTCGGCGGCGGCGGTTATCCGACATTTTTTGTCAATCACCGAATTGCGGCGCAAACACACTTCTTTGATCACGCGCACAACGACTATTTGGAGTTTTTGATTGAATTTGGTGTGTTATCTCTTTGGGTTTTACTGATGCTTGCGGTTATAATGGCGCTGCTGGTCAAACGACTCACGCAAGCTGACCGGCACCAGTTGACATTGATTTTGACCGCAATCAGTGCTGTTTTGAATCTCATGTTGCATGGGTTGTTCGATTTCAATGCGCGCATTCCGGCCAATGTGGTGCTGTTGATGGTGCTGCTGGCCTTGCCGTTTTGTGTCAAGCGCAGGCGGCGAAAACGGGTGCGCAGCGAATCGGAAGTGTGAATTGGTTAAAAAAAACATCAAAAAATGCGTGTAAGCGAATGAATTTATTTGATGTTTTGTGCTATTGTGGAATAATGGCCCTGAATAATTTTAATAACGAATGATAGAGAAGTCTTGATGAAGTGTTTGGTAATGGGGGTATTGCTGTTCACGGGGACTGTGGTTCTGGCGCAGCAAGAAGGGGTGCCCATCGGTTCATTCACCTTGTTTCCGTCGATTGGGGTGAGCATTGGCTATGGCTCCAACATCACGCGGGATGACAACAATGAAGTGGATTCGTTGGTGACCGTAATTTCGCCGGGCTTTCGCCTGGTCAAGAGCGGTGAAAAATCGGAATTTTTGTTTCAGTACGATTACGAAAAAACCATGTACGACGATGCTTCGGAAAACGATTTCGATTCGCATCATGTGTTGGTGGATTATTCTCATCGTGTGTCCAGCCGCACCAACTTTGGTGTATCGGCGGAATACCACGATTCGGCCGACCGGCGCGGCACGGGCACGCAACAGGGGCCTGTGCTTGATCTGGGCCTTGCGCCGGATGAATGGCATTCGTTTGGCCTGGGTGCCAATTTGCATTACGGCGGCGTGGGCGCCAAGGGTTCGCTGGATTTTGAAGCCGGCACCCTGGATCGAACCTATGACAACAACCGCGAATTGACCATTTTCCGTGACCGTGAAGTCAACTATTTTGGTGTGACTTACGGGCATCAGATCCGCCCCAAAACACGTCTCATGCTGCACGCCAAACGCACCGACATTGATTTTGATGTGGCCGATCTGGACAGCACGGAGCTGCGCCTGATGCTGGGCGCCGAATGGCAGGTCACCGGCAAAACCGAGACCCGCTTCCTGGTGGGACATCTGGAAAAAGACTTTGATTCGCCGGCGCGCGATGACTTCAGTGGTTTGGCCTGGGAGTTGGGCATGACCTGGCAGCCGCGCAGCCATTCCATCGTTGATTTGTCGACTTCGCGTGAAACCGATGAAACCAACAACGACGGTTCTTTCGTGTTGCGCCGCAACGTCGACCTCGGCTGGACCCATTATTGGGGTGGCAGTCGATTCAACACCACGGCCAGCGTTGGATTTTCCAAGGAAGACTACCGCGAAGACGTGCGCGACGACGACATCGATTACTTCGGATTGTCGGCGAAATATCAGTTTCGCAAGTGGCTGCTGTTTGGCTTGGGTTATCAGAAGTATCAACGCGATTCCAACGTCAGCGTGTACGACTACGACGACGATCTGATTCTGCTCACCATTGAGGCGTCACGCTGATTGATCATCCGATCAGGGCTGCGGTGTGTCCGATGCCCCGCGCCTGGCTTTGATGCGATCACAGAGTAAATAATGACCTTTTCGCCTGCGCCGATGTCAAACCCCTGTGCGGCTGTGGGATGTCAGTCCACAGCATTTGACCGTGTGATAAAATCGGGGGCGATGAACATGTCGATGAAAATTCAATTGTTGTTTCTTTTATTGCTGCCTTTGACGACAGCGCTGGCGCAATCGTACACCCTGGGGGGTGGTGACGAACTGCGCATTGAAGTGTTTGGCGAGCCCGAATTGGGGCTCGATCTGACGGTCGATGACAGCGGCCACATCGAATACCCGTTTGCCGGCAAAGTGCCGGTGGCCGGCAAGGACACCGAGCAGGTGCGACAACTGATTGTGGCGCGACTCAAGGACGGCTATTTTGTTGATCCGCACGTGACCGTCAACATCAAAACCTACAAGCCTTTCTACATCGAAGGTGAGGTCAAATCACCAGGCTCCTATGCTTTTGAACCGGGCCTCACGGTGCGCAAGGCCATTTCTCTGGCCGGCGGATTGACCGAACGCGCCTCAAGCAAGAAAATGTTCGTCATCCGAGCAGGCGATGCCAACAGCGAGTCCGTGCGCATTGAGCTCGACGATGATCTGTTTGCCGGCGATGTGCTTGAGGTGAAGGAAAGTTTCTGGTGAGTTTGCAAGGCCACGACAATGAACGCATGCAACCGGTGCCCATGGACGGCGCTGCGATGGCGCC
>JBNLBT010000046.1:0-24512 GCA_050303435.1 Marinicellaceae bacterium | reverse complement strand
CATTCTGTTCATCTAAGAAAATTTCATCCTGATAATAGAAGAGTTCAAAATCCGATGTTTTGATGACTGGATGCATTCGACCGCCCAGCTCTTCCAGTTCCACATTGATTTCTGTGTGAACTTCATTGAATCGTGTATAGGGTATGATTTCAATGACCAAAAAAGGCAGTGAACCTGATTTTTCGCTGACATGCCCAAAAAGCCTGCGTTCATTATCTGTTTCAACATTCATCGAATCCGCAAGATTCACTGTCACACCACAGATTATCCATTCTTTTGCCCAACTGAACTGACAACACAGCACACCGGCCAGACAGGCCAGCGCGTAAAGAACAGGGCTTTTAGTCACAACATAATCCTTGAGTCATGGTCATTCCCATTGTACCGAACAGCGCGCCAAAAGCAATCGCAGCGCAGTCCATATCGCCTGGCTGCACCCGCTGCCAGCCCCTCGCTCAAGCACAGGCCATACAGCCCAATCACGCCACTGCACCGAATGGAAAGAAGGGAGGCATGGCTTGTTGAGCGCATCAAGCGCTTTGTGCATTCAATTCGATGAAATCACATGAAACCTTCTTCTTTGACGATTGAGTGTTATGAACAATCATTAATCAGAGAAAAACACCATGTCAAAAATTTTTAAAGGCACGATTTTACTCGGGGCATTCAGCATGACTGTGTCCATTGCCAACGCAAAAGAAACACAGGCGCATTTAGATGATGCATTGAACCAGGCAACGGCTGAACCGGTTGTTCTGGCCACCATTCAGTTTTCCAATGGCAACGTCATCAACTACCTTGAGTACGATGAACTCAATGAACTGATGGTTGAGGAAATCACCCACGCCGGAGAGGGTGAGGTGCTGATTCTGCAACAGCTCAAAGGTGGCTTGCTCGACAAGTATTTACAGGTGACGCCTGAGGGCACACCGATACCGTGGCGACTGCTGGACTATGCCCGGCTTGAAGTGGATGATTCCATCGAAAGCGATGAGCCAATCAACGATGTGGTCGTGAAGCTGTCTGAGTCGGATGATGTGCTGGCGGCAAAAGAGCCAAGCGCCCTGAATGCCTACTGGGAAAAAGCCGGATCTCGGCCTTGGGTTCTCGCTTTGGACACGCCTATTTTTATGGATCTGGAGACCTCGGGGCTGAGCCAGTCTCTTGATCTGAAAGCTGCCGGCACCGGATCGTGCAACACCAGCACAGGTTATCTGCATTTTGAAAACCTGCATTGCAATGTGTCCGGAGACAAAGGCCGGGGCGGCAGCAACAGTTATTGCGACCGGGGCATGCATGCGCCGCAAATCCAGCGAACCAGTTCCAGCAAAATGAGAACCACCTTCTCGATAGCCGCCAATTGCGGCACGGGCGACGGCGCCATCGTTCACAGCAAAAAATCGGGCGGATTTTACAACCACATCGGCACCCGTTATCTGGGCGATGACCAGGTGGGCAGCTATGAAAGTTGGGCGGGCAAATACAGCATACGCAAATACCGGCGTGTCAACATCTGGAAAGTCACCGAGGGCGGCTATGTGCGCGGCTGGACCCGATTCAACAAAGACGTGAAATAATCCAGATCAGAGGATGAAATCGCCCGATTCTTTCGCGGAATCGGGCGGTGTCTGCATGGAATGGTTTGAATCGAACCATGGATGAATCTGGAACCAGGTCAATTCGAATCATCACAGCAAGAAACGCGGCGTTGTGCAGTGGTTTGCGCCATCAAAATATCGGCGTTCAATCATCAAGACATCAAGACGTCAGTCCTGAAATGCCTCCTGAAATGCCGTCCCGAATTGCCGGCCATCATCTCTCACTCATTCCGCAGCTGTGACTGCCGCATCGACGGCACGGCACGCTTTCAGTGCGCGCCGCGTCATCAAGGACCTGAGTGCGGCAGACACTTCAGGCAGGAGCGCGCTCATCTGCCAGCTTCGGCAATGACCGTGTAGTTGCGAATGTTGGGCACCACGCCCTCGGCCCAGCCGCCGACAATCAAGGCTTCCGCCCGTTGCTGCAACGCGGCGGCCACCTGGCCGGCAAAATGCGCCTCGCGCCCGCTGGCGTCGGTGAAGGTGTCGAAGATGGCAAAGGTCTGGTCATTGATCTTCCAGGCCGTCCACAACAGGGTGTCGGGTTCGCTGTGCTCAATCACCGCGGCCGCGCCGGTCAACAGATCTTCCAGCGCCTGCGCCTGGCCACTACGCGCTTGCAACACGATGTAAGTGGCCTGAGTGGCAACGGCGGCGCCAGCCACCGGCGCTTTGGACGACAACACCATAGCATCGGTGAGATGGGCCAGCACGCCATCATGCCAGCCGCGCTCGACCAGTTGCGCTGCATTGGCCTGCAGCGCAGCGGCCACCTCACCGGCGAAATGCGCGTCGCGTCCGGCCGCGTGCGGAAAAAAATCGACAATGGCGAATTGACCCTGCGGCGCCTGCAGCGCGTACCAATGCAGGGTGTCAGGCTCCGTGGCGGCAACCCGCTGCGCTCCGGCGGTGAGAAAGCTGGCCAGTTTGCTGTCCTGTCCGGCGCGGGCTTGAATTGAAATGTGGTTGGCGATGTTCATATTGGATTCCTCATAGGCTGTGATTTGCGCCTGCGCAGCGCTGGCATTCAGCAGTGCGAAGGCGTTCAGGGCGAAGCAAAGTTGGGCTTTGCGCATCGGCGTGTGTTGTTTCATGTCGGTCACCTCAGTGTGTCTTGGAGCGCTCATTCTATGCGCGCGCAGGACTTGACCTGCAGTGGCAAAAATGACACCATACATGCAATATTTGCCAATACCGCGTGAGGCCCATCCATGAGCACCGTTGTCATCCTGTGCCTGAACAACGCCCTGCCTTCCGGCGTGCTGGGCAGCAAAGACGTGCTGGCCCTGAGCGGTATGCATTTCGTGCACAAATCCGCCCCAAGCGCGGCCACAGCGGTGGACTGGAAACCCACGGTGATTCTGGCCAGCCACGACGGCCGGCCGATCACCGATGGCCACGGTCAAAGCCTGCCGGTCGACTCGGAGCTGGGCGCCATTGCGCGCTGCGACGCCGTGCTGGTGCCCGGTTTCATTCCCAACAGCGAAGGCCGTCCACCGGCGCGCATCACCGATGAGAACACGCGCGCGTGGTTGCGCAAACAACACCGCCAGGGCGCGCTGTTGTGCGGCTCCTGCAGCGGGGTGTTCGCGCTCGGTGAAGCGGGCGTGCTGAATGGACGCCGCTGCACCACCACCTGGTGGCTGGACGATGAACTGCGCCAGCGCTTTCCCAAAGCCCGGTCTCAATGGGCCAGTGAACTGATCGACGACGGCGGCGTCATCAGCGCCGGCGGTCCGCTGTCCTGGGTCAACATCACGCTGCGCATCATTCACAAACTTGCCGGCCAACACGCGGCGCAGGTGGTGGCCGATTTTTCCGTCGTCGACGCGGTGCCAAAATCACAGAATTTGTACATCCCCGAAGGCTATCAGAGCGTCAAGAACCCGTTCCTGATGAAAGCCGAATACGCCATTCGCAAAGCCCACTACCGCCCACTCAGCGTGCAGGATCTGGCCCGCACCATGGCCGTCTCGGAACGCAGCCTGAACCGCAAGATCAAACAGCTCACCCAGCAAACACCTAAAGCCTTCATCGACGGCGTGCGCATCAGCCACGCGTGCACTTTGCTGGTGACCACGCAACAATCGGTCAAGGACATCGCCTACTCGCTGGGCTATTCCGACGACGGTGTGTTCCGCCGTCTGTTCAAACAAAGACTGCGCACCACCCCATCCATGTACCGTCAGCAGAGAATCCAAACGGCCTGATGGGAACGCGTTTCGAGTTCAATCCGCAGGCATTCGATTCCGCCTTGACTCGCATCCACTCTATTCAGCATGCGCCTGGCGCACCCGCTCCAGCATCTCATCCAGCCGCGCCCTGGGATGCAAGCGCCCGTTGTTGATGACGGCAAAGATGTCCCTGGTGGCTGTGATGTCCTGCAATGGATTGCTGTTGAGTATCAGCAGATCCGCCTGATAACCTGGGGCCATTGTGCCCGTGTGCACGCCCATCCACGCCGCGGGCACCGCGGTCGCGCTGAGGATCGCCTGGGCCGGGCGCATGCCGGCGGCCACCAGGCTTTCCAGCTCCAAATGCATTGAAAGCCCCGGCACGACCAATGAGGTCATGGCATCGGTGCCGGCCAGCAGCGTCACGCCGTGGGCATGCAATGCCTTGAGCACCGCGGCGTTGGCTTGCGCAAAAATCAGCCACCAGTCCTGCAAATGCGCGTGCCCATTGGCAAAAACGTTTTCATCGGGCAACCACTCCGCGACCCTGTCTGGCTGCGTGAAAGACAAATCCAACTCGGCCAGCAGCGCCGGCAAGTCACTGACCTGCCGCGGGATGCTTTGCATGTACCAGAAGGTCGTGCCCACAGCCACCCGATGCGCCCGCAAGGCCGCTGCCACCTCGTTCATGCGTGCGTTCACATGCGCCAGAAAGGCATCACCGTTGTCCGCCGTGAAATAGCCAAATTCTTTGTTCAGCAGCTTAACCAGCTCTTCGATGTGCGCGATTTCACGCTGTCCATGCCGGATGAATTCAGCAAAATCGATGGCCTCTGGAATGTGTCCAACCACGCGCAGTTGTTGCTGCCGGGCGGCCCGGCTGATTTCGAAATACATGTCTCGAGAGATGTCCGAACTGATTTTGGCGTTGGCAAAACCGGTGGCTTTGAGTCTTTCGGCCAACGCCGTGGCCTGCTTTGAACTTGAAATATTGATGCGGGTCCAGAACAGTTCATTGATGTATCCCCACAGACCCGATTTGCTGGAAATTTTTTCCGACGACACCTCAATCGACGGGCCGGGCCGACCTTTTTCAATCGCGCGCTGCCACGCCAGGTGCCGGTCGGAGCCTGACATTTCCCGCACATGCGTGATGCCATGCGCCAGATACACCAACAGATCGTTTTCACTGTCCTGCAGGTGAACATGTGAATCGATCAAACCCGGCATCGCGTACTTGCCGCGCCCGTCGATGACCCGCGCGCCGGGCGATGCAATGGCGTTGGCGCTGATGGCGCTGATTTGTCCGTTGCGCAACAGGATGTTGTGCTGCGGCAGGAAGCGCTGCCCATCGGCGCTGAGGACATGGATGTCGGTGATCAACAGATCCGTGGCCGTTTGTCGATACGGCCGATGATCGACCGTGGCGACTGAATTGCACCTGTGCAAACCCAGTGCGCAAACCGCCAAAAGCAGCGCAGCACCCAATGATTTCAAAAAATAGTTCATGGTCCGTCCATCATGAATTTAATGAACCCACCGTGACGACACTCGGTGGACGTTAACTTGAGAGACGAATGGTAGTGAAAACCCGACGGCGCGACTTCTCAATTGATGAAATAAGAGTGATTATTTCGCGGCGCTGTTTATTTTTGCAGACTTGATGTACTGGGTGGGCGATTGGCCGGTGTGTTTTTTGAACACCCGGTAAAAGCTGGCTTCGGAGTTGAACCCGCATTCCAATGCCTGCGCAAGCACGGAGAGGTGGGTGCCCTGGTTGAGCAGCAGCTGTTTTTTTGCCCGGTCAATGCGGTGTTGATTGATCAGGTCGCGAAAGGAAACGCCCAGGCAGCGGTTGATGACCTGCGACACGGTGCTTTGATTGACCTGCAGTATTTCGGACAATTCCCGGATGCTGAAGGTGGGATTCAGATACAGCGCTTCCTGTTCGATTTTTTTCGCAATGCGCGCCGCCAACGCCTGGGCTTTGTCCGCGGGCAGGGCGTCGTTGTTGGCCGCGTGTCCACGTCGCGCCGGCCGCGCCTGGCCCGCCATCTCCACGGGGGTGGTGTGCGCTTTGAATCCCAGGTAATACAACACGGCCGCCAGATAGAGAAAATAGATTTTCCAGTGAACTCGGGTTTCAGCCTGCTGCAAAACCGTTTTGTCCATGACCATGTTGAGCACAAGAAATGCCAGCAGTATGCCCATCAGGACCTGGATGCTTCTGAGCCAGGTGAAGACCGCGTGGCCGTTGTCGGATGTGAAGTTGTTGACTTCATTGCGATAATTTTTCAGCAGCACAGCGCTCAAACCGAGATAAACACCGATCGACAGCGCCGTCCAATAATCCTCGATTTCTTTCACCGCGAGCAGATGATATGCCACACGCACGGCGTCTTTTGCCGGCCCGCTGTGCGCCAGCAGCACGTGCGCATAGACGCCGATCGCGTGCAGCATGAAAAATGCAAACGGCAGGAAATGCAGCGCCTGTGCTTTGGTCAGTTTGAACCCGGATTGGGTGAGCGACAGGCAATACAGATAAGCCAGTGGGGGAATGGCGGTTTCAAAGGCCAAGGGCATGTGTTGCAGCCATGGGTACACATTGTCCAATCCCATTGAGTACATCGCCATTTTGCTGCACAGCGCGGTGAAACACAGCAGCATCAGCCCGAGCAAGCGGTTTTGCAGGCCTGAACGACCGGCTTTCATCAGCAACACACCGGTGATGGTGCCTTGCACAACGGCCACCAGCAGCAACAGTTCAAACCAGGAAAAGAGCATGTGCGAAATTCATTTTGTGTGCAACAAAGAGAGGCGAGACCGGGTTCAGCTGTGAACCCCCGAACATTTCGACCCAGTGTAATTCAATTCCTTTTGTGATTTCAAGCCGGGTTGCATGCGGGTTGAAACCATTGTGAAAATTCAAACACATCGCCGCGGCGCTGGGGCCTGCCCCCGAAATCGCGGCGATCAGTGTATCCGATCAAGGCACAGGTTTAATAAACCCTCCAACACGGGATCGACTGCACATGCGCTCAGCACATCAAAAGGACGGCGCTTCAAAGCCGTGATAAAAAATCGGTTTTTCATGTCCCGATTCTCGCGCACCGATGTCAATGCCCTGCATTTGTTCGCGCGCAACGCCCGCGTAATCGAAATCGCCGGGAGACCAGGCCAGATCAAAGGGCGTGGGGAACGGCAAAATGCCGGGCGGGCGGGTGCCCGCATCCACCATCGGCGTGCGCCGCGCCGGCGTGAAATTGAGCGGCCCGTTTTCAAACTGCGGCGCAACGTGGATGGTGTTGACCTCCTCGTCAAAGAACCCGTCGATCACGTCCACCACGTTGTGACTCAGGTAACGGTGTCCTGAGCCGATGACGCGGATGTCGCCGCCTTCATTGCCCCACAGGATATTGTTGCCGACGAAAGCCTGGGCCGGGTTGCCGATGTTAATGGACACGCCCGACAACAGGTGCAGCGGCGATTCGGTGGTGTTGCCGTAGACGGTGTTGTTGGTGAAATGCACCCCTTCTCCAGCGTTCATCAAGATCGAAACGGTGGGAAACTGCCCGGCTTCGTTGGCGTAAAACAAATTGTTGCGCACCACCAGGTGACCGATTGAAGCAATGCTGAAAGCGCTGGCAAAGGTGCCGTAGTTGTTGATGAATGCGTTGCTCTCAATGAGCACTTCACCTGAATAGTTGTTGGCGGTGTTGAAGTCAATCGCTCCGCCGCGTGCATTGTCCCCGGCCACAAAACCGTCGGTAAACAGCACATGGTCGATTTTCACATCGGCGTTGGCGCTCAGACGCAATTCCAGAATGCGCTCGGCACCCAAACCATCCAGCACCGTGTCAAAAGCATCGCCGCCCAAACGGATGCCGCAGGGATCACCAAAGAACATTTCCCAGCCGCCGCTGATCTGCAGATCAAACACGCCGTCGTCGTTGTATTTAAATCCGCCCACCGGCACCGGGTAAATCCCGACCGCCAGCCGAATGATGTCGTCCTCACCGTTGTCATCCGCTGCGTTCAGGGCATTGGCCAGAGCTGTGGTGCCGGTGACACAAAAGTCGGCCGCCGAAACCGCCGCAGCCCAAATAAGGGCACACAAACATAGGACTGTTCTCACCACGCCTCCTGAAAATAATGCATTGTTCTGATAACGACCGGGGCAAAGAAAACACACATTTAATTGCATTCAAAGCGCGGAACATGACACCCATCTGTGCGCCATGAATGCAGCGTTTATTGTGAATACGCTCTGGCTGTTGTGCGCGTGGGGCGGGCACACCGTTTATAGGCCATACCTGGAGACCAGACTGAACTTTTCGCGGCCGCTGTCCGCTGTCAGGCGCCGCGCTGCATCGGAATGAATCCGGGCAACGCCTGGATCCGTGCGATCCATGCCTGGATGCACGGATACGGCGCCGTATCAAAGCCGCCCTCGTGGGCGACGTGGGTGTAGGCAAACAGGCTGACATCCGCAATGGTTGCACGATCCGCGACAAAATACGCATTCTTGCCCAGGTGTTGTTCCATCACGGCCAAGGCCTTGTGCCCGCCCGCCTGTTTTGATTCATATTCTGCGCGGCGTTCGACAGGCAGTCCGAGAAACAACTGGATGAAGCGCGCCACGGCGATGTACGGCTCGTGACTGTATTGCTCAAAAAATTGCCATTGCAACACACGGGCTTTTTGCAGTCGGGAGGACGGCACATAGTCCGTGCCTTCGGCCAGGTAATTTAAAATGGCGTTCGATTCCCACAGGCATTCGCCGTCATCCAGCACCAGCAGAGGCACCTTCTGGTTTGGATTCAGGCGGCTGAATTCAGCTGAACGCGCGCCGCCGTGCAAAATATCGACGTGATGCCAGGCATATTCAATGTCCAGCAAAGCACACAACAAGGCAATCTTGTAGCAATTGCCGGACAACATGTCCCCATGGATTTGTATCATTGGCTGTCTCCCGGTTTGAATGATTGCCCGCGACGGACCTCAGAATTGATGCTGTGCACAGACCGCACCCATGCGCGCCACGCACCGCCCTGAACTGCCTGCGGCGGCAAAATCCATGCATCAAAATGTGCGGTGCCTTGAGGGTTGTCTTTGCTCGTTGGGAGCCACTCATTCATTGGGCACGGACCCTTCGGCTTTCTCAAGATCATCACTGGATGGACCGCTGTATTGATCGTCTTTTCTGCTCAGGAACTTGAGCCGCTTTGCAGGCTGTAAATCCTCGGGCGAATAGATCCAGCCGGTGACTGTGCCGTCATCGAATTCAATGATCCAGTCATCGGCCTGCTTTTTTTCCTGCGCCAGCTCCCTGGCTGTTTTGCGGGGTATGTAACTCACCCGCCCACGCTTTTTTTTCCCGAACAATACAGGCGAGTACAACACGTGATCCCCTGCCAGGACCTGCACTTCTGAATTGTAATAAAAAAGTTTATTTTTCATCGCACCGCCGATGCCTTGCATGGACCATCAAGGGATGTATTTTAGACTCAATCATCATCGATTGGCATCATCGTGTGTGACCTCGATCGATTCTTTCGGCGCAATGATTTGCCGTGAGACAATTCGCCTGCATTGCACCACCCATAGATGTTTTCTGGTATAACTGTGGCATTCAATTGCGAGGCCAACACATGACCGTAGTACGTCAGCACCTTGGCTTGGTGTCCATTGTGGTTCACGACTATGACGAAGCGCTTGAATTTTACTGCTCAGTCCTGGGATTCGAGTTGCGCGAAGATATTTTTCTTGCTCAAGAAAACAAACGTTGGGTGGTGGTTTCGCCGCCTGGGGCTTGCGAATCCCGAATTCTCATCGCCCAGGCCGCCACGCCGGAACAGCAAGCCCGCATCGGAGACCAGACCGGCGGTCGCGTCGCTTTCTTCCTGTACACCGATGATTTCTGGCGCGATTACACGCTGTATCAATCCCGGGGCGTGGAGTTCGTGCGCGAGCCCAAGTCCGAAAACTACGGCACGGTTGCAGTCTTTCGGGACATCAGTGGCAACCTCTGGGACCTGCTTGAACCCGCCTAGAGGGGCTCACCGCTGGCACTGGCATGTCCATCCAAAATCTATCAACAGACACCCCCTGAGCACTGACGATGCACAGAACCTGGGATCATTCCACCTGCATCCATTGGCATTCATGCTTTATTCAAAGGCTGCAAAACGGCTGAAGCATCCAGCTTAAAATGATCCAGGTCATTAGCCAGCCATAAACGGCCGCTGTAATGTGTTCTGGCTTCCTCGGCAATGTCATCGATTGAATGCGCCGCAGCGGAATCATTTTGATAGCGCGGACTGAAATGCGTCAACAGCAGATTTTTCACGCCGGCCTGCTGGGCAAACCGCGCCACCCGGGCCGCCGTGCTGTGCTGCGGAGTTGGGCCGATTTTTTCCGACACCGCTTCAGTGTAGGTGGCTTCGTGCACCAGCACATCAGCCCCGTCCGCCACCGCATGCAACAAGGCCGGGGTGTCATTGTCGCCGCCGACAATCACTCGGCGCGGCGCGGCAGGCGGTAATAAAAAATCGCTGGCCTGCAAGGCCCTGCCGTCCTGCAAAGTCACATCGCGTCCGGCCTGAATTTCACCCCAGATGGGTCCCTGGGGCACCTGCGCCGATTCCAGCGCCCGCACATCCAGGCGCCTGTGTCCGGGTTTTTCCGTGAACACATAGGCGTGGCTGGGCACGCGATGCGACAAGGCCACGGCCTGCACTGAAAACGGCAGATCAATCTCGGCATCGGACAGCCGCTCCACATCGATGAAGTGCAGTGGATAGCTGAAGCGGGCCTGGCTGACCTCAAGCACGCACTGCAGCATGCCCTGCAATTGCGCAGGTCCAATGACCCACAAAGGCGCCGTTCGTCCACCCATGGTGGCGCTGGAGAGCAAGCCCGGCAAACCAAAACAGTGATCGCCGTGCACGTGGGTGATGCACACGGCTTGCAGTGAGCTCAGTGACAAAGGCGTGCGCAGCAGTTGATGTTGCGTGCCTTCGCCGCAATCCACCAGACACCACGACTTGCCCCGGGCGGGCATCAACGCCAGCCCGCTGACGTTGCGCTGACGGGTCGGCGTGCCGGAAGACGTGCCTAAAAACAACAATTCCATGTCAATGTCTCAATGCAATGCGGCAACGGAGATCTGCCCCAGTCTGTCTTATTAAAGCAGCGCCCACTAGTCTTCTTCCGATGCATGACACACCACCTCAACGTTGTGCCCGTCCGGGCCGATGACGAAGGCAGCGTAGTAATTGGCGTGGTACTGCGGGCGCACACCGGGCGCGCCGTTGTCTGTGGCACCGGCTTCGAGGGCCGCCGTGTGGAACGCGTCAACCTGCCCGCGGTTGTTCGCCTTGAACGCCAGATGCAATGGCGTGGTCGCCAGCCCGTCGCGGCGAAGGCACAGCGAAACGGTGCCGCCGGGCGGACACATCTCAACGCCCAGCGAACCCTCTGCAATCACTTCCACACCCAGCGGCTCAAGCGCCTTGAGAAAAAAGGCTTTGCTCGCCGCGTAATCGCTGACACTGAACACCACGTGATCAAACATGAAACTGATCCTCCCGTTATCCGATGAACGTTTTATTATTGGAATTCAGATCTTAAACCAGAACACAGCTGTAACCGCCTTTTTTTAAATTTTGGCAAGCATCCCAATCGATTCTACACAAGTCATTTGACGGCACAAAGCATCCTGACAATTGATCTGTTGCCGAATCATCGTCATTCAAACACCGGCGCTTGTTCCTTCTCAAACACCACAATGAAATCAAAAAACTGCGCCCAGTGCTCCTCATGCACCGAGCCCAGCACGCGCGATGATACCGACCCCAGCGCGTTCAGTGCCTGCGCATCAAAAACTTTCCAACCCGAATGCGCGCCTTTGACCCCGGCTTCCAGGCTGCCGTCCGGTGCCGACTCAATGGGTTGGACCGGGCCACCGGCCCTCGACGATTCACCGGCGAGCGCGGAGAAGGCGACGCTGCCGATGTGGGCGCGCCCCAGGGATTCCACCAGCCGGGCGCCCAGGGGCTTGTGCGGCAAAGGGCCCTGCCGCAGTGCACTGTGCACTGTGGCGGTCCACACGATGGCCTTCTTTTGCGCGGCGTGGGACTTTGGTTGTTGCAACAGATTTCGGTGCATCGTCGCGTCGCGGTCCAATGCGCCTTCGACCGATGCATCGCGGGCGTACAGATTGGCCAGATTTTCCAGCATCAAGACATCGTCGCTGCGCTCTGCATGTGTTTGCACGGCCGCATGCGCCGCTGTGGCGCACTGCAACAAACCCTGTTTCTCCGCCGCGTCGTAGGCATGTTTCGCGTCGTAGCGCCAAAACAGGTTGCGCTCGATGCGCGCCTGACATTCGCTCCGCTGCGGCTTATCCAGCACCCCGGCGACCAATTCAGGCAAACGCTTGCGGGCAAAATTCGAGGTGATGCTGAGTTGATCGTCGAGTCCGAAAATGCCCAGACGGCCTTGCACGTTCTGCTCAAACAGCCACCCGCGCCAGGCGTGCAAGGAACGGGTCTTCCAAAATCGACCGATGGCGTCTTGCAACTGCACCTGACGGGCGGTGCCTGCCGCCACTGCCTGCTGCAGCCCGAGAAAATCATACACCGGCGCTTCAAAGTAAAGCGCCTCAAAACCACAGGATTGCACCAGTTTTTTCACCAGCGCGGCTTTGGCCTGAAACCCCAGCTTCTCGCCGTGACTGGGCAATTCTCCCAGCAGCACCACTTGTTTGTCGCACATCGCATCAGCCAGCGCATCCACAAAACCAAACGCCGGCAAGCCCTCATCCGCCACCGCGTCTTGCATCAGAAACAGTGACAACAAAAAAAACAACGCCTGCGCGCCCATCACAGGGATTCTGGTTTGTGTGTACATCTGAAGATTTCCTCCTGAATTGCGTGTCGTTTTATAAATGAGAATGCTGTTCTGGCAATCAGAATCCTCAAGAAGTTTCTGTGATTTGGTGGGTTTTTGAATGTGCACTCAACCAATGCATGGAGTTTTTACACCAGGCATTACTTGCCAACATGCACGATCAGAATAATTTAATCGTTGGCAATGACAGCGCCTATATCAGGATTTGAGAAATGCCACCCAATGGCTTTTAAAAATACTGCCATCCCAGTCATGAATGTTCAATTGATGACTGATTTTCATATTTCTATGATTTACAGAAATGCTCGACATGAATTCAAACAAAGCCTGAACAGATTTTTGATTCCACTGAGACCCCATCCGGTAATCAAAACACAGTGCATTGGGGAACACATAAATTCCCAGCACAGGAATCCGTTTTCCACTCGGACTTTTTATTCCATCGAAACACAAATGAAAAGGCTCCGCTTCACCCGATACAACCTGAATTGCAGGGTTGTCCTCATACTTAATTGCGACTTCACATTGCTTGCCTACAGACCAAAAATAGGGAGCGATCGTGACAATGCGCGCCGAATGATTTCTTACGAATTCATAGCCATGAATGACTTCATCCGCAGTCAGATTGCTGAGTTCTATCTCGGGCAGGGAGCCATCATCGGTGGTGAACAATTTCACCATTGCACTCCAATCAGAGATCATTTTGCGAGCCTGTGAAAAAATACATCCAATATAAGCACACTGTTTGGAAATAAGGACATGCAGCCTTAACTGCCCCAATCAGGGTGTGCGCAAAATCTTTTCCATTGTTCGCCCCTTGGCCAGCTCGTCCACCAGTTTGTCCAGATACCTGACTTGTCGCGTCAAGGGGTTGTCGATGTCTTCAATGCGGTAACCGCAAATGACGCCGGTGATCAACGGCGCGTTGGGGTTGAGGCTGGCTTCGGAAAAGAACTGTTCAAAGGACACCTCGGCGTCCATCAGGCGCTGCAAGTCGGTGTCATCGAATCCGGTCAGCCAGGTGATCACCCGATGCAATTCCTCCACCGTGCGCCCCTTCTTCTCAACTTTGGTCACGTAGTGCGGATACACCGAAGAAAAGCGCATGGTGGCAATTTTTTCATTGTGTTTGTCGGT
The DNA here is from genome assembly GCA_050303435.1 of Marinicellaceae bacterium. Lineage (GTDB taxonomy): Bacteria > Pseudomonadota > Gammaproteobacteria > Xanthomonadales > Marinicellaceae > JBNLBT01. Next base: position 10,690 of record JBNLBT010000046.1, on the reverse strand, counting down.
GGGCTGCATGGCCGGACTCCTGTTGACTGAGTCATGAATTATACTGCACGAATCACCGCCGCGCCCGCTCATTGCGCGCCTTTCCCGGCGGCCGTTATAGTTTTTTCACCACGCAGTACAGGGTGTGGCCTTTGGGAAAATCCGCCAGCTCACCGTACACCCGGTAGCCCAGTTTTTCATAAAAACCCCTGGCCTGCACATCCAGGGTTTCGGTGCGGATGTATTCAAAACCTTTGGCTTTGGCATGGCCTTCAATCAGGTGCATCAGCCGGGTGCCAACGCCCTGGCCGCGCACCGCTTCGGACAGCCACAGCAATTCAATCAGACAGTAATTCCAGAAGGCATTGACGCGGACGCCGCCGACCACCGCGCCGGCCTCGTCGCGCGCAAACGCGGCAAAGCGCGTGTCCGGCTCAAAGGCCACTGCATCCGGCATGTACTTTCGATTGTACGCTTTAATGCCCTGCCCGATGACCTGCAAATCGGCTTCGCTGGGGGACACATCCAATTCAATGTTCAAGGCACACTCCTGCACTCTGAGATGCCAGACATTATAACCGCGCCGTTAAAAACCACAGTCGGCCGCGGCGCGGATCACTTGAAATGCCGATCCAGGAATGCAAACACGCGTGCAAATTCATCCAGCACCGAGGCGTGGTCTCCCGGAGCGACGATGTGTTCAACTGGATAGGGGAACTGCGCATTTTTCAGCCGCTGAACCATATCTTCAGACATCTTGAATGACGGCCACATTTCATCCTTTTGTGCGGAGATCAACAGCAATGGACCGCGGATGTTTTCAACCTGAATGCGGGCCAAATCAACGGCCGCCTCGTCCTCCAGCATGAGAGAAAAAGCCGTGTGGAAATCTCTGCTTAAAAGCGCCGGTACAATGCGCTCAGTGGCCGGCACATACGGCACCTCTTGATCGTGAAAAGACCAGGACGAATGGTCCATGGTGAAGGTTAATGCCGGGAAACTCACGTGCGATGGCGACAGAGCGATGACCGCCGAATAGCCGGGGTATCGGCTGGCCAGGTTGAGCACCAGTTCCGCGCCTTTGGAGCCGCCGATCAGGGCGATTTTTTCTGCGTTCACCTGCGCGTGCGCGGCCGCTGCAATGATGGCCTCGTGAATGGCGCTCAGGGATATTCGGTCCAGCTGTGCCGGCGTGTTCGGCGCAGCAAAATAGCCCACGGCCAAAAAGGCATAGCCCTGGCTTAAGAATTCATCCCGCGTTTCTTTCCAACGGTCGGACGCCCAGGCATTGCCCCCTTCGCCGCCACCAAAGCCCACCAGCAGCGGCTGACTTTCCGCTTCCCCAACAAACAATTGGGCCTCGATCATGCCGTGGTTTTTCGGCAGATTTCCGGCCATTGCAACGCCAAGGTTCAGTGTCAATACAACAAGCAGCAATCGGTTCATGATGTGTTTTTAAATGCCAATGAAAGTGCGCATGCTAACAAGCCGCGCTCAGTTTTGTCGTTGATCTAAATCAAAACGTGTTTTTCTTGAGCGGATGCGGCTCAGGGTCTCCTGGGTCACGCCAATGTAGGAGGCCACCATGTGCAGCGGAATGCGGTGACTGATCTCGCGATAGGTCCTGCAAAAATGCGCGTACTTTTCTTCCGCGGTGGTGAAGCGCATGGAGGCCATGCGGCTCAGCAAACCGGCAAACACCGTGCCCATGTCCAATCTGGAATAGCGCTCCATTTCGGGAAAATGGTCGAACAAATACACCAGATTTTCCACGCTCAATGCCAGCGCCTGCGTGTCTTCGATCGCGTCGATGCAGTAATCGTCCGGCGTTTGTTGAATAAAACTCACCGGGGAATTGATCCAGCCGCGTCCGCTGGAAAAGAACTCGCTGACTTCTTTGCCGTCTGCTTTGATGAAATACAGGCGCAGGATGCCTGACACAATGAAATAACTGTGTTTACACACGTCCCGGGCGTCGTGCACCAGCGCGCCTTTTTTAAACGCAACGGTTTCTATCCGCTGCGACAGACTGTCGATCAGACGTTCACTGGGAGTGATGTACTGGGAGATTGAATCAATGAGTGCTTGCATGCTGCGCTTTTTATATCAAATTTTACAGGCACCCAGCAACACATTCGGGTGTATTCTGCTGTGCGATCAATCGACATTGAGTCACCGGGCGCCGATCCATCATCGTTCAGCGGCGTCTCGATCAACAGCGTTCGCTTTGCTGTCTGACAGTGGACACCACTTCTCCTGCTTCTGAGAGTTTTGGTTGTGCGCGCGCACTTCACTGTGAATGAACATAATTATTCAGGAGAACACCATGACTGCATTTAGAAAGCGCATCAAGACAAACCAAGAAATCATCATTGCAAAACAAGACAGTACGCAGGGGGCCACAGCAGTGCGCATATTGTTGGTTTCAGATGAAGTGCCAAACCAACAATTGAAAATCAGATGTTTACAAAAAGACAGCAACAATGATTTAACAAATCCTGATTTTGAAACAAAAATCAGTGTGTACGATTTTATCGTTGTAAAGGGTCACACCATATCGATCTCAGCCGCAGGCGATGCCGCAGAGACAACCGTTGAACTTGATTTTTTGAACGTGGATTGAGTTGACCTGAACAATTGCTGCGCATTCAGCTCGCATCGATTGTCGCTTCTGTGCTTCGTTTGCTATAGAGCGGCGTACACAAAAGCACACAAAGCACCACGGCGGGCAAAATGAGTGGCCAGACGTGATTGACCAGCACGGACGACCACACGCCCGGCATCGGGGCGTCGGGCGGCACCGGCAGCAACAGCTGAGCGCCGATGGGCCCGGCCGAAAACACCAGAATGGTGGTCAGGTTCCAGCCCAGATGCAGGGCAATGGGCAGGATTATGGACTGAGTGCGTGCAAAGGCCCAGGCCAGCATCAGGCCAAACAATCCGGTGTACAGAAACACATAAAGCATCGGCACCAGACTGCCCAGCACGCTGTAGGAAAACCAGTGGTACACCCCAAACGCGGCGGCCGACAACCAACACCCCTTGCGGGCCCCCAGGTACTGGATCGCCTGATACAGCAGATAGCCGCGAAACAGCAGTTCTTCATACAGCACCGAATTGACCACCCAGCGCACGCCTTCCAGCAGCTGACTCAGCGCTAATTGAGCATTGAAAACCCAGCGAAAATCCGCCAACTCGGCGCGCATCAGAAACTGTGCACCGGCAAACACCGCCGCCAACAACAGACCGGCCGCAAATTCCACCGCCCGTTGCGCAGGCCGATTGAAGCCCAACACCGTCAGTGGCTTTCCTTGCAGCCGCAGCAACACCCAGGACAGCGCCAACAGAATGACGCCAATCAAGCCAATGCCCCTGGTGGGTGTGCACGTTGATGCCTCTTCATTGCATATTTAAAAAACAATCCGTCAAACATTAAAAATGACCCAGCCAGAATTTCATCCAATTCATGGGGCATGCGGCGTGCTCCGATTGGACTTGGCCCCCAATCACCCGTGTCGATTCGATTTATAAGCATGTGGCCTCAGGGCGCCAGGCCCATGTCATCCAGTCTTTGCAGAATCTCCATTTTGCGTGACCGGGCAATCTCCAGCCAGTGCCGATCTTCCTGTGCGCCCAGAATGGCGTACAAGGCATTGATGCCGGTGCCCGGCACGTGTTTCTTCAAAGCCACATAAATTTCGTAGGCATCGCGCTGCATCAGATCATCGACGGTCAACACCCCCACCTGCGCCAGCATGGCTTCACTCTTGACCCCCAGGCCTGGCAAATCTCTGAGCCTGCGCGCTTTCATGTCGTTCATTTTGATTCCGGATAGGTTGGCATGTGTTCTTGATGGTTCATTTGACCGCGCCGGCAAAACGTGAAGGCCCGTGTTCGGCTCGCCTGGTGAACCCTGGGTTGGTCGTCCATGCCATGAATCATGCGCTGAGCACATCGGAGCGCTGAGCAAGCGTGTCCGAGGCCTTTGGCGGCTCTGTTTGCAACCATTTGTACATGACCAAGGCATCCACAAAACCCATGTGCGGATGCTTGAATGCCCCGGGCAAACGGCCAACGGTTTCAAAGCCGAGTTTTCCCCACAGTCGAACCGCGCCTGAGTTGCTGGATGCGACAAAATTGAATTGCATGGCTTTGTAGCCAAGCGCCACGGCCATCTCTTGCGAGTGCTCACACATTGCAGTGGCCAAACCCCGACCCCTCGCCGTTGATGCAACCATGTACCCGCAGTTGCACACATGATTGCCCGGCCCGGCCTGATTGGTCTTGAGAAAATAGCTGCCCAGAATCTCACCGGCCTCTGCTGCAACAAAGGTCTTGCGGGGCATCTCCATCCAGATTTTCTCAGCCTGTGCCTTCGGGGTGTCCACATCAAAACCATAGGTTTCACCGGCTTTGACGATTTCATGAAAGATGGGCCAGATCGAATGCCAATCTTCTGTGTTCGCTTCTCTGATGTTCATGTTCATGACTCTGTAAAAGGCCTGGTTGAATTACATCATGGCCGTACTGGAAACCCAACTAAAAGACAGGATGACTGAACTGACCAGCTTTTTTTGATTGCACATTCAATCACCATTTCACTTCAAAGGTCACCCGCTCACCGTCTTGTATGTTTTGCAACCGCCCCAGCAGATCTCCCAGGCCTGTGAGATATGTCTCAACTTGGGCGATCTTAAAATTGTCCGCATCCAAAGTGGCTTCGACGAAAATCAACGGCAGGTGAAATCCATAGCACTCTTTATTATTAAGCCGCATCCCGCTGTTTTCCAGTTGCCTGATCACATCCGGCATAAAATAGTGGTCGAGACGATCATCAATGAACGCTGCAAACTCTTCCTTGGAATGGGCAATTTTCTTAAAAGTGGCATTGGCGGTGCTCAAAAACCAGATTTCCCCATCCTTGCTCACCACAAAAATTTCCGCAAACCGCGTGACAATCCACACATTAAATTCTGGCATTTCCCGCAAAAGCCAAGCCCAGTGTTGCAAACACTTTTGCCAATCAATGCCTTCCTGATTGATTGTCAGATCTGAAAGTTTCATGTTTTTATCAAAATAATGCACCTGCCCTGGAACCTGCCTGCCAACGAATTTGTGAACATTCAAAACACAACGATATTAGCATGCATCCCTGATCTTTTTAGCAGCTTTTAGGTTTTGGCTCTGGCGAATCAATGCAAGGTGAACTTCACTCGAAATCCTTGCCCAGAATTCACATCGCCGACAACACATGAATGACCAGATCCACCGAGAAATGCGCCAGAACGGCGGAGGACAAACCCAGGCGCCAGTAACACCAGCCGTACAGCAGCCCGACGACCAGATTGCCGAGAATGGTACCGCTGATGGCGAAGCCGGTGCCGGCGCCGTAGGACAGCAATTGAGGCAGGTGCATCAGCGCGAAGGCCAGCGATGAAATCACAATCACAGTCCAGACCAGCGGTGGGGGCACTTCACGCGATTGAGACGCCCGGGTAAACAACCACACCAGCAGGGTCATCAAGCCCAACCGAAACCAGACCTCTTCCGCCACGGCGGCGCCGAATGAAACCGCGAGGCCGCCGGCCACGCCCCTGAAGCCGTACGCGGGGATCTCCGGGGGCAGGTGCGGCAGGCTGTACTGCCGCACAAGCAACATCAAGCCTCCAACGATGAGCCCGAGTGCGATCGCGCTGGCCGATGCCTTGACAAACCCCAACGCAGCGCCTGAACCCGGCCACAAGGCAAAGCCAACACGAGAACGCAAAACCAGACCCACCCAGATGGCGGGTATGGTCACTGCGCTGAGAAACAGCAGACTTGGCAAAGCGATGTCTGCGAAGCTGTGCGACGGATCAATGCGGCCGAACGCCAGAGCGACCATCTGCGCGGCCATCGCCGCTGCATAGATTAAAATGAAAGGCTTCAGCATGCCTGAATTCGATGCATTGGGATCATTTGCGCCTGGATTATTCATTGGCTTGGCTCCAAGGTTTCATTGTTACGGCGAAAGCAGATTAAATTTTTAGCATGCAGCATTGTTGTCGGTTCAGACGGTGTGGTCAATAAACCATGTCAATCCGAACAGACACCGCGGCCAGATTCATTTCACGACAGTGAGGGTGAAAGATTACAAACCCAGAGCATCCAACAAGGGCTTTTCATATCGGGCATCCTCGGCCGGGTATCTCAAATCAGGCATTTCACGTTGTTTTGCCAACGCCCAGAGTATGCTCTCCCCCGCCGGCAATACATTGGGTGCGGTTGCATAGATCGGGTCACTGTAAGCTTCATGCGGATCTACAATGTTCCAGCCTTTCGATCGAAACATGGCGGCCACATCTTCAATGAATGCCGCATTGATGGCATTGGTGTGCAGAAGAATGACGTGATTGATGCTGCGGTTAAAGATGCGATTCGATATTCCGTCGTAGTAGGAAGCCCGGTCCCACAAATGATCCAGATAGGCCTTGCGAAAGGCGGCAGGATCTTCTGCTGGATGACTGGCCATCCAATTGAGATATCGCTTGTTGTAATACCAATCACTGGCATCAATACTGACGGCGCCGGATACATACCCACGATCACTCATCCATTGCCTGAACCCATCGCGCTTTTCTGCGGTGCGGCCTTCTTTCAAGTATGGGAAACGAAATCTTTTCACCCAAGCGGGCTGATTCTTCAATAAAGCTTCATTCTTTTCAACATCTGCGATGAAATCGGCCAAGGCCACTGCATTCAGATTGAAATGACTGTACGTGTGATTGGAAATTTCATGCCCCATGCTGCCCCAGTCCGAGACCAGAGAATGTCCCTCAGGACCATTGACCCTGCTGCCGGTGGCAAAGAAAACGGCTTTCACGTCGGCTTGGGCCAGGCCATTCAAAAGCGCGGCATTCCATTGCGCTGCCAACTTCTGACTCTTCGGATTGAAGCCATCGTCAAATGAAAAGGCAATGTTTTGAGCCTTTGAGCACAATGCCCACGCCAAAAGGGACATGATCAAACAAGTTTTAAAATGCATGAATTTGCTCGAATGGGTCCGCTGCTCAACAGCAAATCGATTTTTCAAAATCAGGATTGTAGCATGCATCTTTTCTGTTGATTCTGGCGAGTGGGGTTCAACGGCTCAGTGCCAGTTTCGATGTGCGCCTGATGACAGCGCAATCACATCCCGCTGCTGGCCTGCGCATCAGCCATTCACCGCCTGCGACACCAGATCAAAGAACACCCGATCCTTGTTGAAGTATATCAGCGTGAGCCCGATGCTGTCGTAAAAGCCGTGCGCGAACACCAGCAGGGCCAGTTGGGTTCTGAATTTGTAAAAGGTCAGAAAAAAAGCACTGCTGGCCAATGCCACAGCCAGGACGCCGGCCGTGCCCTGGTAGTTGTGCGACACACCAAAATAGACCGTGAGGATGATCGCGGAGGCGAGCCAGGCTTTGTCCGAATTGCCCATGAACTCAGCCAGGTGCTTCATGTAATAGCCAAGAAACAGAAAATTTTCACCGAACGCAGCAAACACCCACATGATCACAAACAGAATCAAATAATTACCGAAATCTCCGCGAATGTCGTCCAGCGAACTCAAGTCGATTTCACCCAAGTAAATTTCCAGAAATGGCTGAATGCAGACGTCCACTGCAATGAAAATGGCCACCGCCAGCACCAGTCCATACAGCACGGTCCGCGGCGCAATCTTCTCGCCGAAGCCAAATTTGGCCCAATCCCAGCCGCTTTGCCACAGCAAAAACAGCGCCACAAACAGACCAAAAAAATAACCGTAATTTCTGTCCGCAATGGACAAAATCGGCGCAACAATCATCACCAGAATAACCGCGTGCGGTTTGCACAACAGCCGGTGCAAAGTTTTCTTCATTTGCATATTCAATACCTCGTTCATACAGCCATTGCGGCCGGTGTGTTGATTCACAAGAGTTTCAGGACAGAAACATCGCAGAGCAATATACCTTGCACTACAAGGTTTAAATATAAACGACACATACTATGTTATGCAAGGTATATTTTGATGATCAACTCGCAGTCGCGGTATAAAGACCCCTGACAGCCGCTGTTTTGGCACCCTGCGGAATGAAATGAGCGGTGTCCGTACGCAACGCTTTGCAGTGTTTCACCGCAGATGAACGGCCTTGGCAGAAATTGAAACGGCCTGCAGAACCGACCGTGAGACCACACACCACGGATCAAATCATGCGCGATCTGCGGTGTGGGCAGGGCTGATTGGCTCGTTGCGTCAGGCGCCTTCGCAGGCTTTTTGAAAAACCAGAAGCAAATCGCGATTGATCAAATAGAACCTGATTTTCAACTGGCTGTATTGTCTGCAGGTGGCAACAGCAATGCGCGCCGCTTCTGCGTGCGGGTATCCATACGCGCCACATGAAATGGCCGGGAATGCAATCGAACGACAGCCGTTTTCAATCGCCAACTCACACGCGCTTTGATGCGCCGAGGCCAGCAGCGCGGCCGGGTTGTCCTCGTTCCTGTAGATGGGGCCCACCGCATGGATCACGAACTGACAGGGCAAATCGCCCGCCGGGGTGATGCGCGCCGCGCCGAATGGACAGCGCACTCCGCCCACGCGTTTGATCTTGCGGCAGGCCTCCAACAGCTTTGGACCGGCGGCCCGGTGAATGGCCCCATCCACGCCTCCGCCGCCCAACAGGCTTGGATTGGCTGCATTGACGATGGCATCAAAGTCTGAGGTCGTGATGTCGCCGAGCACTGTTTCGATGGTGTTCATGTTGGAAATTTCACATCATTCATGGTGGCTTGAACAGCGCCTCAGCAATCCGCCTTATTCAAAACCGTGCTTGAAAATCGGCACTTCAATGTTGCAGGTGGTTTCGAACACCGGCCCGGTGAGCACCGGCCCGGCGCTGTAATCGGCGGAAAACAAGGGCGTGGTGAGTTCCGGCAATTGATACAGATCATAGGAAATTTCATCATCAAAGTTGCCGCTGTTAAAAGACAACACCATGACATCACCGGGGTTGGTGCTGAAACTGAATGTTCCATTGAATCCGTTGGTGAGCGTGTAGTTGTTTGTTGGCGTTCCATTGACCTCCACGGCCATACTGGCGCCATTCCAGCCATCGCTGAGCGCATCGAACAAATTCAGCCGGTAATTGCACGTGTTGGCTGCACCGCCACAGCTCATGCAGGTTGCATCCAGGGTGTAGCAGGTGGTGGACGTGGTGCAATTGTGCTCATTGACTTGCGTGTACAGCGTGCCTGTAAATGTGGCCACATACGCAACGGTTGAAAACGCGCCACAGTCATCGTCGTTGTAGCCAATCGGGGCGCTGGTGTTGTCGCTGTTGTACAAAGTCAGTTGCGAATCCCCGCCCGAAGAACTGTTGCAGGTGCTTAACTGATACGTTTCACCACTCACCACAGGCACACTGACGAATTCACCGCCCTGCACGCAGGCGGCCGTGGTGGTCTGGCCGCCATCCAGACTCAAAGCCGAATGGAAGAAACCATTGAAACTGCACTGCGCCAGCGCATCAAATGCACACAATGCCATCACCACACAAACAATAACCCGGTTCCCCATGTCATCCATCCCGTCATTTTTCAAACCAGTATAAATTCTGAATCGAGAAATTACAAAAATTGAATCGCCGCCAATGCAACCGCCCCGTTCTGAAGATCCCCAAAGAAACTGCCGTTCAGTGACCCGACGCCTGTCCTGAAACTCCACCAAAACGTCTTGCGACGAGACTTTGCCATGGGATCAGCAGCGGGAACAACAGTTCTGCACACATCACCCATACAAAGCGAGATTCAGGCTCGCCGGTGAAATACCACGCGGCGAGCCGGCCCAGGCCGCCGATAAAAACCGCGCAACAGATGATTCTGAAAAGCGTGGTGTGGCGTTCGATGTTAGGAATGATCCACCAGGCGATGACGGCGAGCGCCAAATACCAGGCAGAGAGAAAGCGGTATTGACTGTCGAGATCGGGCGTGACCACACCTTCTGGAAGAAATCGCCCCGCCCCCAAGATGAGGCCCAGCAGCCCGAAGGTCAGCGGCAGCAAACTGAGAAGGCCAAGTGTGATTTGCAGTGAGCGTTTCATGTGGCACCTGGAATGTGAAAGAACACACATGATAAACCAGGCGAAGGAAAGAATTGAAGAATTTGACTCTTTCTGTGCATGTGCAGGCATTGATTAAGAACAACCTTGGCTGCGTGAAGGGTGTGTGTCCTTAAATGCTAAAATTTGATTCGTTCTGATCCATGTGTATCTGTACAGAAGCTCTTTGCATCCATTGATTGGGTCAGCGATGACTTGTGGCCATGGAATGGGTGCACGTGCTTGGCTATACTTGCAACTTTGAATCTTGTCTGAACCATGAAAAAATTCCTCGCACTCATTCTTACCGTTGGATTGTGTTTCCAGATCCAGGCCAAATCCACCAGCAAACAGATCGATGAACTGCTCAACGAATTGTTTGATGCCAAAGGCCCCGGTGGCGTGGCTCTGGTGGTTAAAAACGACAAAACCATTTATCGCAAGGCCTTCGGCATGGCCAATGTGGAACTCAATGTGAAAATGACCCCCGAGCACATTTTTCGCATCGGCTCCATCACCAAGCAGTTCACCGCTGCGGCCATTTTGAAACTGGTGGAAGAAGGCCGGATCAATCTGCACGACGACATCACGAAATTCATCAAAGATTACCCAAC
>JBNLBT010000045.1:0-24751 GCA_050303435.1 Marinicellaceae bacterium | reverse complement strand
CGAATTTGTCGCCCAGCTTCTGCCGTGCTTCATCGCGCAGCTCGAGGATCTTCAGCATGCCCAGTTTGTAGCCCAGCGCCTGGCCCGGCCACATCATGTAGCGTTCAACTTCCGCGGTGGCATCCGACAGCACCGTGCCGGTGGTCTGGCTGAGGTATTCAATCGCCTGTTCACGCGACCATTTCTTGTGATGCAATCCGGTGTCCACCACCAGTCGGGCGGCGCGAAACAACTCGGCTTTCAAACGCCCCAAATCGCCGTAGGGATCGTCGCTGTACAGGCCCATGTCGGCCGCCACCCATTCCGAATACAGCGCCCAGCCTTCGACGTAGGCGTTGAATGAGGCAATGCGGCGCAGCAGCGGCAGCTCGCTTTGCGCCATGTTCAATGCCACTTGCCAGTGGTGGCCAGGCACGGCCTCGTGATAGGTCAGGGTTTTCAGATCAAATTTGGCGTTGGCCTTGATGTCGCGCAGATTGATCCAGTAGATGCCCGGTTGCGAGCCGTCCAGAGACGGCGCGGTGTATTGTCCGCCCGGTGCGCCGTCCTGACGGTCCACTGGAATGCGGCGAATTTCCACTGAATAGGGCGGCGTGCTGATGAACTGTTCCGGCATGCGCGCCTCGATTTCAGCCACGAAGCCGTTCAGATCGTCCAGCAATTGTTGCCGCCCGGCGTCCGAATCCGCGTACAAGAACCGCGCCTCATCGTTGAGTTTCAACATGCGTTCACCAACGCTGCCTTCGGCATAGCCCTCGCCGCGCAACAGGGCGTCCATTTCCGCCACGATGCGCTCAACCTCGGCCAAACCCAGCGCGTGGATCGCCTCGGCGTCGAGGTCGGTGTCGCCCAGTTGCACGATGGCGTCGCGATAAAAGGCCTCGCCTCCAGGCTGCGCCCAGATGCCAGACTCATCGGTGGCTGTTGGGCGCAAGGCCCGCAACGCTTCAGCCAGCCCACGGTAGGCCGGATACACCCGATCATTGACGAGGACCGTGGCGCGTTGCACCAGGGCCTCGGCGGCGGCCGGTTCCACCTCGACCAGGGCCGAAAGTTTTTTGCCAAAGGATTGCACCAGCGAATGTTCGGCGGCCGAAGCCTGGGTGAAACCGTCCACAAAGGCCAGGGTTTTGTCGATGATGATTTTCGGCGGCAGCCAGTTGTGTTGCGCGTCCTGCTGCAATTTGGCCTGGACGCCGTCGATCAGTGCAGTGAATCCTTCCAGCCGTTTCAGGTAGGCCTCGGCGTCCGCTGTGGATGTCACGCTGTGGTTGTTTTCCAGCAGATTGGGCACGTCGATGATTGGGCCGTTGATCTGGTTGACAATGAACGGCGAGTGGCCCATCCACACATCGATATAGCCGATGTCAAAATCTTCCGCGCCGGCATAATAGCGCACCAGGCTTTGCATCACCTGTTGATTCAGATCGGCATCCGGGCGCTGCTCCAGCGTGTGCAAAATGCCGCGCAAGGCCTCACGCAAGGCTTTTTCACTGGCCGGATCGTAGGTTTCCTGCAGGTGCTTGTAGGGGCCGCCCATGAGTTCTTCGGACACGCCGTACAGGCTGGCATTCACTGGCCGGGCTTTGAACAGGATGGCCGCCGCCCGTTGGTATAGTGCGTCGCGTTCATCGACCGGCACAGGCGCGGCAGGCGCGGCGGGCGGTGCGACTTCAGCGGCAGGCGTTGTGCTGCGCTGATCGCGGTCACAAGCGGTCAGCATCAGAGCAAAGAGGGAGAGACAAATTAAAGGAAACACGGGTTTCATGGCAGGCATTCCGGATGTTTGACTGGAGGCCCATTATCGCAAAAGCGCGCGGCGATTGCACCCGCTGATCGCAGTGACATTTTTTGGCCAACCGCTGGCGCGGTGCGGCCCGCGCGCCGCAGGATGTGTGTTTTTCCTCTGCATCCGCCACCCACAGCGCCGCGGTCATGCATTTCTGTGATGTACGGCATTTTTTTTCTCTCAGGTCTGTGCTTTGATGTCATGAGACTGATCAATCCTGGAGACCCCAATGCGCGTATTCACCCCCCCAATGACCCTGGCCCTGTGCGCCGTGTGGCTGAACTTTGGCGCCTGGGCCAGCGCGCCACAATCGCTGCAGATCAACAGCGAAACCCGCGGGCAATGGCTCATGACAGAAGTCCACCAGACCCTGCAGGCGGAGGTTCTGGCGCTCAGCGGCAGCGTGCATTTCCGCCGCATCGACATTCGCGCGCCGCAGGCCTCGATACAGGTGCTCAAAAACGGCGCCGTGCAGTCCGTGCCGTTCAGCGAACGGCATTTTTTCATTGGCACCGACCCCGGTGCCCAGGTGTTTTTCTCCATGCAACCCGCGGACGGCCTGATTGAAGGGTTCAGCGCGCAGGGCGGCACGCAATGGCATTTTCACAACCGCAGCGACCGCAACACCCTTGAATACATGGAAACACCGCACAACGGTCAGTTTGAATGCGGCGTGGGCGATCACCCGGTGTTTAACAACAACGCGCCTGTGGCACCGGCGCAATTGACCGCCGCTCTCAGCGCCGCTCCGGCACAAACGCGCGGTGCGCCGATTTATCAGGCCACCCTGGCGGTGGACACCGACAACGAATTCATGTGGAACAAGTTCAATAACAACAGCGCTTCCGCGGTGCTGTGGATTGAAGACATGTTTGCCGGCTTCAACACCATTTATGAAAACGAGCTGCAACTCAACCTGCAGATCGGCACGGTGTTCCTGCGCATTGACGAGACGCCGGCCGGCAACCCCGATTTCAACGCCGACCCCCCCAACTTCAATGACAGCCTGTTCACCTTTTCCGATCACTGGAACAGCAACTACGACCACCTGAACCGGGTCTTTGCCATGCTCTTGTCTGGGCGCAACATCAACGCGTTTTCCTTTTCCGGCATCGCCTGGATCAACGGCTATTGCAGCCACAGCAATGGCTACAGCCACAACCGCGTGGGTTCAAGTTTCTCGGCCGGCGCCTCCTCGCTGTTCATCGGCCATGAAATCGGCCACAACCTCGGTTCGGACCACACCCATTGTGAACTGCTGGCCAGCGGCGGCACCGATTACGTGGACCACTGCTATTCTGGCGAAAACGGCTGTTACGTGGGCGCCACCGCCTGCCCGGCCGGCAACAACGGCACCATCATGAGTTATTGCCACGCGCCGCCGGATGGCTTCGACGGCGGCGGCCCGCAAGCCGGCCCGCCGGCCAGCCCCAACTGCAACACCAGCAGCAACATGCACAGCCTGATCGGCAACAAACTGGCCGCACTGGTGGCCGCCAACCACCCCGCCTGCATCGTTGATCCAGGCACCGTGATCGACGTGATCTACGCCAGCGGATTCGATTGACGGCGGCTTGCGGGCCGGCTTTTTGCCCAATTCACAACCGTTTTGTTCTATCATATTGACTTTGAAAGAGAGTCAAAAGAGCAGCCATGCGACGTTGGAACGGTTGGGGCGACGACGCCACAAGCCCGTCTTTGCCGGAATCGGCCAAGGCGCACCTTAAATCACACCTGGGCGCAGCCCACGCACTGCCGGACGCCACCCTGGAAGAGGCGCTGGCGCGGGTGCCGGCTTCGCGTTTGCCTGAGCACCCGCTGATCGACCGCGGCGCTGATGCACGCATTCGCCACGCCTGTGGACAATCCCTGCCGGACTGGTTGAGCATGCGCAGCGGCCGCTTTGAGGCGCTGCCGGATGGCGTCGCCTGGCCCGAGTCCAATGACCAGGTGGCGGAACTGCTGACTCTGGCACGCAACCTGGATTTCGACCTGATCGTCTACGGCGGCGGCACTTCGGTGGCCGGCCACATCAATCCAACCGCGTCCAGGCGGCCGGTGCTGACCTGTGACATGGGCCGCATGAACGCCTTGCTGGATCTGGACGAATGCAGCCGCATCGCGCGCTTTGGCGCCGGCGTCAACGGCCCGCAACTGGAAGCGCAGCTGCGCAACCGCGGTTACACCTTGGGGCACTATCCGCAATCCTTTGAATATTCGACCCTGGGTGGCTGGGTGGCGTCACGTTCCAGCGGGCAGCAATCGCTGCGCTACGGGCGCATCGAACAGCTGTTTGCCGGCGGCACGCTGATGACCTTTGACGGCCGTTGGGAGTTGCCCACCTTTCCGGCGTCGGCGGCCGGGCCGGATCTGCGCGAAGTGGTGCTCGGCAGCGAAGGCCGCCTGGGCGTGATCACTGAAGCGGCGGTGCGCGTGATGCGCCTGCCGCAACACGAAGCCTTTCATGTGGTGTTTTTTCCCGACTGGGAACGCGGCCGTGCGTTTTGTCGTGCGCTGGCGCAACAGAAAATGCCGCTGTCCATGCTGCGCCTGAGCAACGCCGCGGAAACCGCGACGCAACTGCAACTGGCCGGTGCCTCGAGTAAATTCGACTGGCTGCTGCGTTATTTGAACCTGCGCGGCTGCACCGCCGGGCAGATGTGCATGCTGACCCTTGGCATCACTGGCCAGAAAGACGCCTCACGCGCCGTGCGTCGGCAGGCCCTGCGCTGCGCGCGGCAACACCGCGGCGTGCACTGCGGCACCGCACTGGGCGCGGCGTGGGCGAAAAACCGCTTCCGCCTGCCGTATTTGCGCGAAGCGCTGTGGCTGCAGGGTCTGGCGGTCGACACGCTGGAAACCGCCACCGACTGGCGCCACGTGGACACCCTGATGCAGGCCACTGAAGAGACACTGCGCAATGGGCTGGCGGATGAAAACGAGCCGGTGATGGTGTTCACTCACCTGTCGCATGTGTATCCGCAAGGCTGTTCGCTGTACACCACCTACCTGTACCGCTGCGCCGCGGATTACGCACAAACCCGCACGCGCTGGGAAAAACTCAAGCACGCCGCCAGCGAATGCATCGTCAACAACCACGGCACCATTTCCCACCAACACGGTGTGGGCAAGGATCACGCGCCTTACCTGGCGGTGGAAAAGGGCGCCCAGGGCATGCAGACCCTGCGCACGCTGTGCGATCAGTTCGACCCGGATCAACGCCTCAACCCGGGCACGCTGCTGCAGCCATGAACGCCGCCGAACAACGCCAGGCACGCCTCGCGGCCCTGGCCGATGGCGGCGTCTTTGATCTCATCGTCATCGGTGGCGGCGTCACCGGCGCCGGGGTGTTCAATCTGGCCACAGCGCTGGGCCTCAAATGCCTGCTGTTGGAACAGCATGACTACGCCTCAGGCACTTCCAGCCGCTCCTCGAAGATGGTGCACGGCGGGCTGCGCTATCTGGCCAAAGGGCAACTGAAACTGGCGCGCGAATCGGTGCGTGAACGCGAAGCCTTGCTCAAGGTCTTGCCGGGTCTGGTCGAGCGCACGCCATTCATCATGGGTCACTACGCCGGCGAATGGCCCAGCGGTCGCATCTTTCGAGCGGTGCTCAAAGTGTACGACCACTACGCCGGCGCACGCTTCAGCAAGGCCCTCAGCGCCGAACAAACCCTGTGGCGCGTGCCCGGACTTGCGCTGCAGCGCAACGGCCATGCCCTGCGTCAGGCCAGCGTGTTTTCTGACGCCATGACCGACGACGCGCGGCTGGTGCTGCGCCTGCTGCAGGGCGGCTGGAGCGGCGGCGGTGAGAGCCTGAACTACTGCGCGGTCACGGCGCTAGAGGCGGACGCCGACGCGGTGCGCATCGAGGCCCGCGCGGCCGGACATTCGGCGCCTCTGCAGCTGCGCGCACACGCCGCGGTGAATGCCACCGGCGCCTGGGCCGACGCGCCCTGGCACGGCTGCGACAACGGCCTGATCATGCGGCCGCTGCGTGGCAGCCACCTGGTGGTGCCGGCCTGGCGTTTGCCGGTGTATGCCGCGGTCACCTTCACGCACCCCGAAGACAAACGCCCGGTGATGGTGTACCCCTGGCTGGGGCACACCCTGATCGGCACAACCGACGTGGAACACCGCGACGGCCTGGCGCATGAACCGCGCATCGGTCGCGAGGAAACCGATTATCTGCTGCGCGCGGTGGATCATGTGTTTCCGCACGCCGGCATCCGCACGGCAGACATCACCTCATCGTTTGCCGGCGTACGCCCGGTGATTGACAGCGGCCGCGGCGCCGCCGCCTCCGACGAAAAACGCGAGCACCGCGTCGTCGCCACTGGTCGCGTGGTGCACATCGCCGGCGGCAAATTGACCACTTTTCGGCCGATTGCGCGTGAAGCGCTGGGCCACCTGGCCGGGCTGCTGCCACTGGCGCGCGCTGCGGCCAAGGCGAATTTGTTGCTGCCGCTGGCGACCAGGCCGGGCGATTCACCCGCCGCAACCTGGCTGGGCGCGCGCCTCGGCGCGGCCGTCGATGATTGCCTGGCGACGGCCACGGACGCATCGCTTGAGCGCATCGCCGACAGCCCGCACCGCTGGGCTGAGCTGATCTGGGCGGCGCAACATGAACAGGTGGTGCACCTGGAGGATCTGTTGCTGCGCCGCACGCGCATCGGCAACCTGCTGCCCGACGGCGCGGCCGCGCAGTGGCCTGCGGTGCGCCGTCTGTGTCAGAATCTGCTGGGTTGGGACGACGCGCACTGGCAGCAGGAATGCGCACATTTTCGCACAGTGTATGCGCGCCATTACGCGCCTCCGGAGGGCTGAAAACACCATGACACAGGAACAGGACAACCGCCTGCTGCTGGCCATCGACAACGGCACCCAGAGCGTGCGCGCGCTGCTGTTTGATCTGCGCGGCGAATGCGTCGCCATCTCACAGGTGCCGCTGCAGGCCTACTATTCCGACCAACCCGGCTGGGCCGAGCAGCGCTGCGAGTATTTCTGGCAACAGCTGTGCAAAGCCACGCAACAACTGTGGATTGATTCCGGCGTGGACAAGCGCCGCGTGGCCGGCGTGAGCCTGACCACCCAGCGCAACACAGTGGTCAACCTGGACGCCGCCGGGCAACCGCTGAGGCCGGCGATGATCTGGCTGGATCAGCGCCTGGCTGAGATTCAACAACCGCTGCCGTGGCACTGGCGTGCACTGTTCGCTGCGCTCGGGCAAAGCGCCTCGATCGATTATTTCCGCCGCAAGGCCCAGGCCAACTGGATTGCGCAAAACCAGGCGGAGATCTGGGGCAAAACCGCACACTTCGTGTTTCTGTCCGGCTATCTCAACCACAAACTGTGCGGCGAATTTCGCGATTCGGTGGCCAGCACGGTCGGCTACGTGCCGTTCGACTACAAAAAACAGCGCTGGGCTGGTACACACGACTGGAAATGGGCGGCCCTGCCGATTCGCCGCGAACAGTTGCCTGAACTCATCAAGCCAGGCGAACGGCTGGGACTAATCTCGAATGAGGCGGCAGAGGACACCGGCATTCCGGCCGGCCTGCCGCTGCTGGCCGCGGCCTCGGACAAAGCCTGTGAAGTGCTCGGCAGCGGTTGCCACCGGCCGCACCAGGCCAGCCTGAGTTTCGGCACCACCGCCACGGTCAACAGCAACAATGAAAAATACGTCGAGCCACTGCGCTTTGTGCCGCCGTACCCGTCGGCCATCCCGGATCAATACAACACCGAAGCAATGATTTTCCGCGGTTTCTGGATGGTCAGCTGGTTCAAGCAGGAATTCGGCCTGCACGAGCGCAAACGCGCGGAAAAACTTGGCGTCAGCGCCGAGTCCCTGTTCGATGATCTGGTCAACAGCGTGCCGCCGGGCTCCATGGGTCTGGTGCTGCAGCCGCACTGGTCGCCGGGTTTGAAAAATCTGCACGCCAAAGGCGCGATACTGGGTTTTGGCGACGTGCACACGCGCGCACACATGTACCGCTCCATTCTGGAAGGCCTGTGTTACGGACTCAAGGAAGGCGCCGAACGCATTGAACGGCAACAGCGGCAAGCCTTCACCGCCTTGCGCGTCTCCGGTGGCGGCTCACAATCCGACGCGGCCATGCAGATCAGCGCGGACGTGTTCAACCTGCCGGCCGAACGGCCACACACACACGAAACTTCAGGACTGGGCGCGGCGATCAACGCCGCGGTGGGGCTCGGACTGCAGCGCGATTATCCGGGCGCCATCGCCGCCATGACCCGCACGCGCGCGGTGTTCGAACCCAGGCCAGAACAGGTCGAATTGTACCGGCGGCTGTACCGCGACGTGTATCTGCAACTGGAGGCCAGGCTGAAACCAGTGTACCGCCGCATCCGCGACATCACCGGCTATCCTGAATGATCAAAGCGGGATTCAGTCGGCTCACCGGGCCTGTTTCAGGCGTTCACTGATGGCTTGCCAAGTGGCATACACCGGGTGTGTGTTGAGTTCATGTTCCTCGATGATTTCGCCCATGCGCTGCAAGATGTCTTCGGCCTCATCCAATTGATTTTGATTGATCAACACTTCGGCCAGATAGGCAGACGATCGCAGGGTGTTGGGGTTGTTTTCAGTGAAAATCTGCCGATGCAATTGCACTGAACGGCGGGCGTATTCCAGACTCTTTTCATCTTGCCCCAACTCGGCATATACTCGGGACACCACGCGCGTGTACACGGTCATTTTTTCATCATTGGGGTTCAGCAGGGACTCCGTTTCTATGCGTAAAAACGTGTCCAGTGCACGTTGGTAATCACCGGCTGCGCGCAACACCCGACCGAATGAAAACAATCCATTGACGGCAATCGGGTGCGATTTCCCCAGACTGCGAACGGCCGCCTGATGCGCATCGCCCACCAGCTCGATGGCCTGTTCGTGTTCACCCAGTTGACTGTGGGTCAAACCCAGGGTTGACTGGGCGTATATGGTGGACCTGTGATCCGGTCCCAGTTTGTTCAGTTGGGCCTGATACACTTCCTTGAGTATGGCCAGTGATTCTTCCAGGCGATCTTCAACCGCGAGCAATTGGCCGATGTCGGTTTTGATGTCCAGGACATTTGGATTATCAGCGGTGGTGTGCAATTCAAAAATTGCAACCGATTGCTGGAACAAGTCGATGGCTTTGGCGTATTCACCGCTGATGGCGTTCAAAGTACCCAGCATCTGTAAGGAACGCGCCACTGAATGATGGTCCTCACCGCGGTGTGTGCGATTCAGTTCAAGCGCCTTTTGCGCTGATTGCATGGCTTCCGGCATTTGACCCATGCCACGCTGGGTGGCGGCCATATCCAACAAGGTGTCGGCATACACCGGGTGGGCATCCCCCAACACCGTCAATTCATCGTCCAAAAGGTTCTGCAACACCTCTACCGCCTGCGCATGTTGTCCCATGCTGCTGTGGATCGAACTGATGCGCTGTTTCAATCGCATGATCAAGGTGTTGGTGCTGGACAGCCCTCCGCCCTGTTGTTGCAGTGAATGTTGCAACAGTTGCAGCGCCCGTTCAGGCTGTGAATCATCAAAGTGGTACTTGGCCACCGCCAGGTCATTCAATATTTGCACGCTTGGTGGCTTTTCAGATTGATTCAATTGTTCCAACTGAGCGACCGTGCGGGCCGCCAGCTTAAGATCCCCGCGCGTGGATTGCAGTTGCAACAGGGTACGCAATACCCGTGACCGGGTGTCCATGGACTGCAACGACGCGTCGGACAGCGCGTTCAACAGCGCTTCGGCTTCACTTTCATTGCCATTGGCCAGATGCAGGGCGGCCAGGCGGCTGCGCACCTCGGGATCATCGCGCAAAGACCCTGCCGCCTGCAACAATTCTATGCCCTGGTCATAGGCCCCGATTTGACCGTTTGCAATGCCCAGTGCGCTGAGCAATTCAAAACGCACCGCTGCATCCAGTGTCTGGTCGTGCATCAATTCCGCTCGCGATGTGGCCAGCAGATCACGTGCAGAAATGTCGTCACCTTGAGCCAGATCCGGGTCCAGCACCGAATAGGTGTTGAGCATGAACTGTTTGACTTGTTCAGCCTTCGATGCTTCCAGGCGAGTCTGTTTCACTTGCCACAGCAAGGCGCTGATGCCCAGCATCAATGACAGCCCAAGCGTCACCAGCGCGGCCGACAACGCCCGGCGTCGGCGCATGAACAATCGCCAGCGATAAAACACCGAATCGCCGGTGGCTTCAACCGGTTCGGCCTGCAACCAGCGGTGCAAATCCCGTGCCAGTGATTGCATGTCCGGATATCGACGGCTGGCGTCGAACTGCATGGCTTTATTGACGATGTTTTTCAGATCGCGGTCCACGCCCAACGACTGCAGTCGGGCCGCGACAAAATCAGCGTCGTCCCGGCAGCGTCTCAGCACCCGATCCTGGGGCAACGGATCGCCATTGATGAGCAAGCCCAACAACACCGCGGCCAGAGAAAACACATCGGACTGGACGCTGACACGCTGTGCATTGATCTGCTCCGGGGCCGCGTAGTCCGGGGTCAACGCAGTCCAGGTGCTTTTGCCGTCCTGAACACCGGGTTCATCCAACAATCGCGCGATGCCAAAATCCACAACGCGCACATCATCGTGGGCATCCATCAGTATATTGCCCGGCTTGAGGTCCCGGTGAACCACCAAATTGCCATGCGCATAGGCCAAAGCCTCAGCGATGTTCTGGATCAGTCGCACGGTCTCCTGCACCGAGGGTTGTTCATCGCGACAGTATTGGTCGATCGGCCGGGCGTTCTCAATGTGGTCCATCACCATGTACGGTGTGCCATCCTCTGTCACACCGCCATGGTGCATTGACACGATGTTGCGATGATCAAGTCTGGATAATATGGCCTGTTCATTTTCAAACTGTTGGCGCTGTGCCGGCGACACATGGGCCTGATTGAACAACTTGATGGCGACAAATTTCTGGATACTGGCATCGCTGCGTTCGGCCTTGAACACCCGCGCCATGCCGCCCTGGCCAATTTCCTCCATCAATCGGTACGGCCCCATCAGGTCACCGGCAGCAGCAGAAGACTCAACCGGTTTGGCCAATGCCGGCGTCACCATGCGTTCAAAATCAACGTCCGCGTGTTGGCTCCAAATCACCAGCTTGCGCACCGCATCGACCACCTCGGCAGATAAACCCTTGTGTTCGGACAGCGTTTTCAGGGCTTGTTCAAGCGGCAGATCGGCCATTGTTTCATACACGGCACTGGCCTGAATCCAGATTTCGGTTTTCTTGTCACTCATCGTTTGATTGGCCCTCATCCAACAACGCAAGAATCAAAGTTTTGACCCGTTCCCAGTCACGAATGATGGTGCGCCGCGAACAATTGAACAGTTCGGCCAATTGCGGCACCTGGCAACCGGCAAACAGTTTCAGTTCAATCAGTTCAACAAACATGGGGTTGATGCGACCGATGCGCGTAAACACGCGCTCAAGATCCAGCAAATCGAAGGTGCCATCGGCATCGCCCACCCATTCGGTCATTTGGCTCAGAGAGACGGCGCCTTTGCGCTTTTGACTTTGTTTGGCGCGGTGAGCGTCGATCAGAAAATGTCGCATGCTCTTGGCCATCGCGCACATGAAATGTTTGGAGGACGTGTAATGTTGGGGCTGCCCCTGCATCATCTTAAGATAGCATTCATGCATCAACACCGTCGGCGTGATGGTGCCGGAAGCGGGCAAACTGCTGAGCTGGCTGATGGCCAGATTTTTGATGCGCTGGTAGAACGCCTGATACACGCGCCCAAGATCATCTTTTGAGCCCGATTCGGCCAGTTGCAACAACTCTGTCATGGAACCCGGGTGCATTACGTCATTATAGCGCAAGGTGTTGGCACATCACGCGTTTTCACCTCGTGTACAACGCCCCCGATCGGCCACAGCGTGGCTTGTCTGACTCAATCAATTGGCACATCATGGCCCCGCACCCCGTGTATTGGATGAAAACATGCTCGGGGAATTCAAATGAAAGCAAATAAACAGCAACTTTTTGGCGTGCTGACCTTGAGTGTCTGCTGCGCCATCTCTCAAGCGGACACTGTTCGCGGGCCCGGCCCGATATTCAGCGTGGGCCCAGCCAATGACAACAATTGTCAATTTCACAACATCACCGACGCCCTCAATGCAGGCGCCAGCGAGGTGCGGCTCACGCTCGGCACATTCAATGAGTCGCTGCAAATCAATGACCGTTCAATCGCTTTGGTCGGCGGCTTCGCCAATTGCCAACAGGCCAATGTCAACAACGGCTCCAGCCTGCTGACCACGCTGTCCGGTGACCTGTTGCAGCCCGTGGTGTCGGTGATCAATGATCCAGCCACGGATTTTACTGTGTCTTTGCGCAACCTGATCATCCGCAATGGCACGGACACCGTGGCACAACCGGGCGCCGGCGTTTATCTGCAAGGCGACAACACCGCGGTGAGCCTGGAGAATGTGGTCATCGAAGACAATGCCGGCACCGGATTGGGGATCAATGCCGTGTTCCATGAGCCGGTGTTTCTCAAAGACGTGCTGATTCAAGACAACGTCTCACACTCCGGTGGCGGGCTGCATTGTCGCGATGCCACCGTACTGATGCACGGCGGGCTGTCCATTCGCAACAACCACGCCAATGGCGATGGCCTGAACACGCCGGGGGTGGGCCGGGGAGGCGGGGCCTATGTCGGTGCCGCCTGTTTTCTGATGTTGTATTCCGGCGGTCTCAATTCGGCCAGTGGCACGACTGGTCTGGTGGGCAATCAAGCCAATCACCAGGGCGGCGCGGTGTACGTCGACGACACCGGTGCGCTGTTGGTCAGAAGCTACTCAGAAGTGTTGTTTGGTGTCACACTGGGCGATGACCGCAAAGTGGTGCGCTTTTTTAACAACCGCGCCGATGTGGATCTGAATGATGGCGGCAGCGGTCACGGCGGGGCCATTGCGGCGGCCGGCCCCGACGCCGGGGTGGACCTGTACGGGGTGGACCTGGAACAAAACACCGCCCACGGGTCCGGGGGGGCGATGGCCCTATTGAATGGCGCCGATTTGAGGGTCAAAACCCCACCAACGGACCGTTGCTGGAACCGACAGCGCTGCAACTGGATCCACAACAACAGCGCCGACACCGGTGGCGCGGCGTTTGTGGCCGGCGGTTCAAGCGCCGTGATCGCCAACGCCTGGATTGAACGCAACACCGCCAATTTCGGCACCGCCCTGGATTTCAATGATGACAACACCGCCGCACTGGTCGGTTCCAGTGTGTTTTACAACAACGGGCCGCGCGATGGGTTCACCGGCGCAGCGGTAATCCGGGTGTTGCTCAACGCCGATGTGTCCATGAGTTACAACACCCTGGTGGACAACAACGCAGCCGAAGCCACCCTGGCGGTGATTTTTGCTGAGCTGGAACAGTACGGCAATCTGATTTTTCAGGACACACCCACACCGCTGCTTTTCTCCAGTCAGGCGGTGCTGACCAACAATTGCCTGTACAGTCACGACGTCACCGGCGTCAGCGGCAATCAAATCATCTTGTCGGTGGTTGACCCGATGATCGATCGCGCCAAGCAAAATTTTCATCTCAAAGCCGATTCCGGCGCGGTCGATATTTGCGATGTCAATGTGCTGAATTTCAATCGCGACATCGACGGTCAATTCCGTGGCTACGATGACCCGGTGCCGGATGTGTTGGGACCGTACGACATCGGTGCCGATGAATCCTACGCTGCGGACGTGATCTTTGCGCACAGTTTTGAATGAACTTTTGTGTGAACACGCTGGCACATCAGCCGCTGACTTTGCGTGTAACAAGGACAATGGAAACTTGAGGAAAGCACGATGACATACCAACAATCTGCAATGGGCTTGATTTTGATCTTGATGATGACCGGCAATGGGCAAGCTGCGCAATCCGGTCAAACCCAGGGCTCAGTGGCCCTGATTGGACCGGCCGCTGATGCGCAATGCCAATTCAACAGCATTTCACAAGCGCTGACCACCAGTGCAACAAGCCTGCGCGTCGTCGCCGGTGAATACCTGGAAAACCTGGATCTGAGAAACCGGGACATCTCACTCACGGGTGGCTATGCCTCTTGTGCGGCGGCGGCAGTCAACACTCAACCAACCTCCATGAGCACCATCCGTGGCAACGCCACCCAATCGGTGATCAACATCAACAACGTCACCAGCGGAGCCACGGTTGAATTGTACAATCTCGTGGTTGAAAATGGCCTGGAACCGGAAACCCAGTTGGGCGGCGGCCTTTCCCTCAGCGGTGGCGTCACGCTGATTGCCAAAAACCTGATCACGCAACTGAACACCGGACCGGGTCTGGGTGTGAAAAACAACGGCACATCTGAAGTGTTTCTGGAAGATTTTATCGCCACTGAAAATTCAGCCTTCAACGGCGGCGGCATCATATGCAACAACACCAAAATGACCCTGCTCGGTCGTACGGCCATTTATTTTAACATCGCCCGCGGCAATGGCACCAATCAACCGCAGTCGGGTCGTGGTGGTGGCATTTACGCCGGCACCGGGTGTGAGATGACCCTGTTCTCAGATCAGGACCCCGTCAATGGTCCATTGCTTGGCATCCACAACAACATGGCCAACCACCACGGCGGCGGCATCTATGCAACCGGTTCCAACACGCTGATCAATTTGATCGGACAGCCTGGCCAGTTGCCCGGTGGCACACCGGTGGGCGATGCGCGTTTTCCTGTGCGTGTGACGGCCAATCGGGCCGATGTCGACAACAACCTGGATGACGCGCACGGCGGCGGTGTGGCCGCTGAAAACGGTGCGATCCTGTGGTTTCAAGGCGTCAACGTCAGTGACAACAGCAACACCGGCAAGGGCGGCGCGGTGGCCTTGTTCAACAACGGCAACTTGCTGACCTATCAAGACCCTTTACTGCCCTGCAACCATCGCGCGAAGTGCAATCGTTTCATCGCCAACAGCGCCGATTTTGGCGGCGCCATCTACGCATCCAGTGGCGCTGAAATGCATCTGATCAGCCTTTGGGTTGAAGGCAATCTGGCCGACAGCGGCAGCGCAATGAGCCTGCACGATGCGGGCACCACGGCGCGGGTCAACGACGCCGTTTTCTACCGCAACGGCGACAACATTCTGGTCAACCGCGAACTCATTCAGGTCACCACCGGCGCTGAACTGACGATGGAGACGTCCACTCTGGCCGACAACACCATTCGCAACCGCACCTTTCAGGTCGGCAGCAACGCGGTGGTTGATCTGTTCGCCACCCTGGTGTACATGAACAATGCCTCGATTCCCTTGAGCAGCAATTCAAGCTCTGCTACTTTCGACGGCCAATGCCTCTATGTGTACGACAACACCGGCCTGAGCGGGTCTGTGATTCAAACCACGCTGACCGACCCCTTCATCGACCGGCTCAACGGCAACCTGCACTTAAAGCCCAACTCCACGGCCATCGACGTGTGTTCGGATGTCCAGGTCACCCTGTTTCGCGACATGGATGGTCAATCTCGCGGCTGGGACGACCCCAGGCCCAATGTGCAGGGCACCATCGACATTGGTGCCGATGAATCGTGGGCCAGTGAGGTCATTTTTATGCACGGATATGAGGATTGACCGCCAGGAGAGCGCCGTGCCATGGCTTGAGGTTTCTGCCTTGTGTCAATGATCCAAAACTTAGGTCAAGCAGCCGGCAGGCGTTAAACTCACATCGAATCTGCGCCCGCCGGTCAGTGCACACACGTTTCTTTTTTAACGACCACAGACGTGGCCTTTGCATCCAACCGGCGCATGTCCGAGGCGGCTGTGATCAGCATGACAGCAACGATTCAGCCGGTCTTTTTCAGTGTGCGGCGGAAGAAATCCACCGTGCGCTGCCAGGCCAGCTCCGCCGCCGCGGCATCAAAGCGCGGCGTCGAGTCGTTGTGGAAACCGTGCTGCGTGTTCGCATAGGTGAACGCCTGATGCACCACCTTGTGTTGTTTCAACGCCGCCTGCCAGGCCGGCCAGCCGGCGTTCACGCGTTCGTCCTGTGCGGCGAAATGCAGCATCAGCTCGGCTTTGATTTGTGCGGCCTGTTCGGCCTCGGGTTGTGATCCATAAAATGGCACCGCGGCGCGCAGGCGCGGTTCGGCCACCGCCATGGCGTTGGCCACCCAGCCGCCGAAGCAAAAACCCACCACACCGATGCAGCCGTCGCACTGCGGGTGATTGTACAGGTACTCAAAGGCGGCAAGAAAATCATTCAGCATCTCACCCCGGTCGCGCTGGCGCTGCAGCGCGCGGCCGTCGTCGTCGTTGCCCGGATAACCGCCCATTGGACTGAGCGCGTCCGGTGCCAGTGAAACAAATCCCGCCAGCGCGGCGCGCCGCCCGACATCGGCAATGTGCGGATTCAATCCGCGGTTTTCATGCACCACGATCACCCCCGGGCGTGGTGCGTGGGAATCTTTCAACACGCTCAATTGCGCGGCGATGGTGCCGCCGCCTTTGGGCGAGGGGTATTCAACGGTCTGTGTGTTCAGGCGATCGTCGTCGGCCGCCACCTGAATCGCCGCGGCGTAGTTCGGCGCCAGAAACGCCAACACCGCGCTGGCACTGACACCGGCCGCGGTGTAGCGACCCACGCGCCTGAGGAACGCGCGCCGATCAATGCGATCGTGCACGTAATCGTCAAACAGTTCATACACCGCCGGGTCGAGTTCATCGGCTTTGATCTGGCTCATTGGGGTTCTCCGGAAAATTGTCTGTGCAATGCCATTATAGGGTCTGGCAACAGCCAGCGATAACTATTGTTGCATGGCCCGCTGTGTTTTTCTGCCGCCATGACGGTTTTTTAGTTTTCTTGAGCCCTCAACAGCCGATCGACCGTCGATCAATGGCACCCCGGCGGGCTGTGCAAAAGCCTGGCTGGAAACGGCCTTATGTTCTTGCACCCAAAGGCACACTGGATAAATGCCTGAGGGCCGATTCGCTGACGCGATACGCCGGATTGAGTTGCGCGCGCACGGCGTGCGGCCAGCCGCCTTGCTGAGCGTTTCTGCTGCGCAGCAAAACCAGTCCGGCCAACAGCGCGGTGGGGCTGTGAATCAATTCTTCGGCCCTGACCACCGCCGTTCGCCCACTTTTTCTTAACACCACGAAATCAGAATGCACCCCCAAACGACCCTGTTCAAAGCAATCACTGTACCATTTGATGGCCGCATCTGAAGCCAAATGCGTCGGCAGCAGGGTTTGCCTCAGTCTGGGCAGCGAGTCCCGATCCCGTCGATGCAGCCAGGCCAACAGCGCCAGGCCGCACAGAGTCACCGCCATGGCCACCCGGCTCACCCAGGTCCACTGGCGATGACGCGCCCGTTCCTGGGCCAACAGGCCGTTCATTGGCAGCAGGGCGGGGTGTTCTGAAAAATTTCCCTGCGCATCAAAGTGTTTCAGTTCACGGTCGCGCTCATCGCTGACCCACCAGCCGGTGTGCCAACGGGCCAATGTCACAAAATCCGAAGGTTGCGGCTTCCACAACACCTGCTGCACCACGGCCTGACTGTCCAAATCCACCAGCGCCTGCCCCCGCCGCCAGGCCAGTATCGCGCGGAAGCCATCGTCGCCTTGTCCTTTGGGCTCAACCACAATCGGGTTTTTGCGCCCTTGCAGGGCCAGACCGTTGAGGTCCACTTTCATCTGCCGGGTCATTTCCAGCGACGGATTAAACTCAACAATGGCCTGTTTTCGGGTGTTGGTGATCAACAGATTCTCTCCCGCCAGCGACAAGCCATGGGGAAAGGAAAAGGCAAAATCCAGCCATCGCTGAAAATCTCCGTCGGCCCCATACACCGCGACTTTATCCTCCTCAGGAAAGCTCACCACAATGCGCTCTTGCCATTGCAACGCCACAAACGGCTGGCTCAGATTGGATTCAATGACGATCAGATCCCGACAGTGCAGCGATTCACGCCAGCGACACCATTGCACCACATGGTTTTTCCAGTCGGTCAGCAACACGCCACCTTCGGCATGGGCACTGATGTGATACACGTCTTCAATGCCGGCGGCGCGCAAATCATGATCAGCCAACACCTCACCGGCCGCATCAACCACCAGCAAACGCTCACAACTGGCCAGGGCCAAGGCCCCGCCGGTTGGCGCCAACGGCAAAGAACAATCCAGCCGCTGTCGCTGCAAATTGCCGTAAAAAACCAACACCAGCGCAACCGCCATCACCACGGCCGTCAAAGCCAGGCCCATGCCCACCGCGCGGCTGTGAGGTGCAATCACCGCCATGGCGGGATGGAACCAATCGGCCAGTGCATGTCTGTGCGCTCTTTCATGTGATTTTTCTCATCGTTTTCCTGCAGATCATACAAGTTTGCCCACACAGCAACAACGTAAAATCGTCGAACAGACTCGCTCCAGCAAGCGGCCAGCCCAACAAATCCTCAGCCCCTTCGGCCGGGCCTGAGTCCTGAACCCATGCAATGACATCGAGACACAACCGCTCGCATACATCGATGTTTATCATTGTGGTGCTGCGGCAGTCCTTTAGTGAATCGGCACCGCGTTCATGCCAATGCAACACCTGTGTCTTACAAACAGGCAATTAAGCGATGGTTTAATTTGCGTCATCCATTCAGCGACTTGCGCAGCTCTGGTACTCACCCAATGTCCGGCGCCACGTCTTGATGCGGCCGTTGTCTTTGCTTGCGCACTCTTTACGCAGATTGCGATGGTGGTTGCGGCGGTTGCTTCGATAGCTTTTTATCACCTCTGCAGGTCATGGCGGCACCAGGCGACGGCAGCAAAGTCGGTCGCTGTGACGATCGTCTGTGTTGAATTTGCGCTCTCATGGCGCGGCGCAAATGTGCTACCATTTGCTTTTTTTCTTAAATAGGGATCATTGACATGCTTGTTTCAAACCTCGAAGTTATTTTTGGCAAAAAAATCAGCAAGCACCTGGGGCTGGTGCAGGGCAGTTCGGTGCGCGCCAAACACGCCGGCCGCGATTTTTTGGCCGGCTTCAAAAACCTGGTCGGCGGCGAACTCAAAGCCTACACCGAATTGCTGCAGGAATCGCGTGAGGAAGCCACTGAGCGCATGATCAAACAGGCCGAGGCGGTGGGCGCCAATGCGGTGCTGAATGTGCGTTATTCGACCTCTTCCATTGCCGCCGGTGCGGCTGAAATCTACGTCTATGGCACAGCGGTGGTGCTGCAGGAATGAACTGGTTATTGTTCAATTTTCTGGTCTTTGTTTTTTTGTTGTTTCTCGGTTATTTTTTTGGCACCCGGGCCAATAAAAACCATCTGCAAAGCCTGATTAAGAAAGAAAGCGAACTGGCCCGCCTGCCGGCCGTTGCCACGCGCTTTCCGCCACAGGACACGGTGTATGAGCAAACCCTGGTGAGTGGCAACACCGTGATTGCCAATGATTACTTCAAGTTTTTTCTGGCCGGTCTGAAAAGCCTGTTTGGCGGCTCCCTGTATTCTTACGAGTCGCTGCTTGATCGTGCACGCCGTGAAGCGGTGATTCGCATGAAACAGCAGGCCGATGCGCTGGGCGCGGATTTGATCTTCAACGTCAAATACACCACCACCAATCTGGCCGCCGGAGAACAAGGCGCCTCGGGCATGCTGGAAGTGTTTGCCTACGGCACCGCGCTGATCCGGCCGAAGAGCGTTTAGTGCAATACGAAAACCCCAAAATTCCTGAAGACATCAACGTTTCCAGGCGCAACCACCTGTTTGATTTCAGCACCCTGGTGATTGGCGCTGTGTTGCTGATTGTGGCGATTGTGGTTTCCTCGAGCTGGCTGGCCGGCTGGCTGGCACGCCAGGTGCCGTTTGAAAGAGAATTGGCGTTGGACTGGCCGATTGAAGACGATTGGCACCGCACCGATCACAGATTCCGACAGTACATGCTCGATCTGACCGATGCGCTGAGCGGCTGTGTGCTATTGCCCTCTGAAATGCGCATTCGCCTTCACTATCGACACAGCGACACCGTCAATGCCTTCGCCACGCTGGGCGGGCACGTGATGGTGTTCCAGGGTCTGTTGAGCCAGGTGCGCAATGAAAATGAACTGGCCACCATCCTGGCGCACGAATTGGCACACATCAAACACCGCGACCCGATGGTGGCCCTTGGCCGCGGGGTGGTTGTCGGCATGGCTTTGTCGGCCCTGTTTGGCACGCAATACAACCCCTTGAGCGAATCCGGCTGGTTGACGGTGCTGAAATTTAACCGCGACATGGAAACCCGAGCGGATGAAGCCGCTTTGGCCGCCTTGCAGCGCTGCTATGGCCACACCGGCGGCGCCGCTGGGGTGTTCGAACTGTTTGAACAATTGCACAACAGCGACGGCGATGTGGCGCCACCGGAGCTGTTCAGCACTCACCCGATGACCCGCGACCGCATTGAACACATTCACACGCACAGCCAGACACAGGGCTGGGCTTCGAATGGCCCGCTCACGCCGTTGCCGGATGGCATGCGCGAATGGCTGTCCTTGCAGGAAACGCCATGAGGCCCACCGTCAGTCAACGCACCGAACCGCGTCGCTGGGACTCACCGTTGGGTGCAGGCCGATGATCCGTTTCTCAGAACTGGCGCTCAGGCGCGGTGAGAAGGTGCTGTTTGAGCAGGCCACCTGCCAGTTGCCGGCGGGCTGGCGCATTGGCTTGACCGGCGCCAATGGCAGCGGCAAATCCAGCCTGTTTGCCTTGTTGCGCGGGCAACTCGGGGTTGACGCCGGTGACTGCGTGCTGCCGGCCGACGCGGTGATTGCGCACGTGCGCCAGGAGACCGAGGCCAGCGAGCGGCCGGCGATTGAGTACGTGATTGATGGCGATGCGCCGCTGCGCCGTGTACTGGCGGACATTGAATCCTGCGCGGAAGACGCTGCGCTACCCGGGCTGTATGAGCAACTGGACGCACTGGATGGTTACAGCGCCAATGCGCGCGCGGCGCGGCTGTTGCACGGGCTGGGATTTGCCGCAGAAGAATACACGCGGCCGGTCAGCACTTTTTCCGGCGGCTGGCGCATGCGCCTGAATCTGGCCCAGGCATTGATGTGCCGTTCAGACATTCTGCTGCTGGATGAGCCCACCAACCACCTGGATCTGGAAGCGGTGCTGTGGCTGGAGGGCTGGCTGAAAAAATACCCGGGCACCTTGTGGCTGATTTCTCACGACCGCGATTTTCTCGATCAGGCGGTGGACCACATCCTGCACATCGAACAGCAGCAACTGCGCCTGTACACCGGCAACTACTCGGCGTTTGAAAAACAGCGCGCCGAAGCCCTGTCTTTGCAGCAGTCGATGCATGACAAACAGCAACGTGAGATCGCCCACTTGAACCGTTTCGTGGAGCGTTTTCGCTACAAAGCCAGCAAAGCCAAACAGGCGCAGTCGCGTTTGAAAACACTGGAGAAAATGGACCTGATTGCGCGCGCGCACGTGGACAATCCATTCCGTTTTGAATTCGCCGCGTGCGCCCTCGACGCGCCGCAGATATTGCAGCTTGATGGCGTGCGCGCCGGCTACGGCGATCGCGTGGTGCTGGACGGGCTCAACTGGCATCTGAGCAGCGGCGACCGCATCGGTCTGTTGGGCCAGAACGGTGTGGGCAAATCGACCCTGATCAAGCTGCTGGCCGGTGCCCTGGCGCCGATGCTCGGCGAGGTGCAGCCCAACCGCAAACTCAAGGTCGGCTATTTTGCCCAGCACCAGCTGGAGTTGCTGCACGCGGAAGAATCGCCCTTGCAACACCTGCAGCAACTGGACGGGCAGGCCGGGGAACAGGCGCTGCGCAACTTTCTCGGCGGCTTCGGTTTTCATGGCGACGCAGCCGAAGCGCCGGTGGCGCCTTTTTCCGGCGGTGAAAAAGCCCGCCTGGTGTTGGCCCTGCTGGTGTATCAACGGCCCAATCTGCTGTTGCTGGATGAACCCACCAACCACCTGGATCTGAACATGCGGCAGGCCCTGACGCGGGCGCTGAACGGTTTTGACGGGGCCCTGGTGCTGGTTTCACACGACCGCCATCTGCTGCAGTCGGTGTGCGACGAATTGTGGCTGGTGGACGCCGGCCAGGTGCAGCCCTTTGACGGCAATCTGGACGATTACCGCCGCCTGATCCGCACGCAACGCAACACCGCCGAGGCCGATGACGCCAGCGCGCCAGCGCTCAAGGCCGAACGGAAAGTGGATCGCAAAGAGGCCCGTGCATTGAAAAACCGCGTGCAAAAACTGGAGCGCGTGATTGAATCCACACACAGTGAATTGAGCGCGGTGGAAGCCGAACTGGCCGACCCGGCGCTGTATCAGAACGACCAGGCGAATCGGCTGAGCCAATTGCACGCCCGCCAGCAACAGCTCAAAGGAGCGCTGGATGCGGCCGAGGCCGAATGGCTTGAGTGCAGTGAAGCGCTCGAGTCCTGAACGCGCGTTTCAGTGACTCAACGACACCAGCCACGCGCGTTGGCGATGCGCGCCAGCCACACCAGTGCGGCGCCAATCAGCGCCACCATGACCGGCATCACCAAACCGCCCGGACCGTAGGCCTCCAGGGCGTTGCTCATGCCCAGGTTGTAAAACATCTGCACCGCGATGCCCAACAAAGACAGCAGCAGCACCGGCAGGGCAAAGCGCGAGCGCAGCAACAGCAACAGCGAGCCAATGGCGCCACCAAACACCGCCAGGGCAAAGGCCGCGGTAGCCCAGGCCGGCGTGTTCATCAGCAAATGCCGCTGGATTTCCGGCAACTCAGCCAGCGCCTCAGGTGATTGCATCATTTGCTGGATGTAAGCGACCACGCCCAGGCCGTTCCAGATCAGTGCCAGCGCCGCGACGGCGTAAAACCAGCCGGGGACTTTGATGTTGTGTGTTTCTTTCATGTTCAGATTCTCCCTCGATCAAACCTTGTATAACACCTCGCCGTGCAGCCGTTTGCCTGACTGGCACGTCTTGCGCCACTATACCACAACTCGAAACCGGCGCTTTAAGCCTGCACCCGTCGCTGCCAGTCGGCGCGTTCCAGGCGATACAACACGTGTTCTCGCAACGGCGAATCCGCAGCCACCCTCGGGTGGGCAAAATTCTTTCCGGTGTTTTGCATGCCCAGACGTTGCATCAGCCGCTGCGAGGGCGTGTTCAGAACCGCGGTCATGGAATGGATGGCGTCCAGCTTGAGATCGACGAACCCCACCCGCAAGGCGCGCTGCGCGGCCTCCGTGGCATAACCCTGCTGCCAGTGCGCCCGATCCAGACGCCAGCCGATCTCGATGAATGGCTCGCCGACGGTGAACTCCTGCGGTTTCAAGCCAACGAAACCAATGAATTCCTGCGTGTCCTGACGTTCCAGCGCCCACCAGCCCCAGCCGAGTTCATCCAGCTGGTTTTGTTCGCGGCGCACAAATTGTTCACTGGCGGCGCGATTCAGTGTGTGTGGAAAATAGCGCATCACTTCGGCATCCGCCGACATCCGCGCAAACGGTTCGACATCGGCCTCACCCCACGGCCTGAGGATCAGCCGTTCGGTGTGAAACACCCCGCCGGGCGTCAAGCGCGGCAAGTCAATCATCGTTGGATTCTTCGCCACCCTTTGACCGGTTAAGCAGCATCGCCTGGTGCGTCAGCGGCGTGGCCAGGGACAGGCCGTGCTCGGACTGCAGATCAAAGGCGGCGCGCTGCAGGGCGAAACGCGCCTGCTTGATGCGGTACACCGAATCCACCGGATAGGACACGCGCCAGCGCACCGCGTGATCGCCGGCTTCGGCCAGATACAGCGTCGGTTTGCGTTCAACGTCCAGACCGCCCTCATTCTCTGCGGCGCGTTGCCACACCGCCTGAATGAATTTCTCCACCGTTTCCGACGGCGTGTCGTAGCCGATGTTGAACTCCACGTAGTCCTGCCAGTGGGAGCTGCCCACGCGGTGCAGTATTTCGATTTTGCTGTTGCGCAGCACGCTGTTGGTCACCACAATCCGGTGCTTTTGCAACAGATCCTGAAACGAGGTTTGCGTTAAGGAAATGCGCCGCGTGACGGCGAGGATGTCCAGCGCTTCGATGCGGCACACCACGCCGGGTTCCAGATCGCGGTTGTACAGCAGAATCAGGCCGTTGACCGCGTCGTGCGACCACGATTCCTTGGTCGCAAACAGGATCACCAGCAAACCGCCGATGACACCTGTGGCCTGCAGCCAGGAGGTCACCTGCCAGATGTTGATCAACAGCAGGATGCCGATGATCAGGGTCACCAGGACGATGATGATGTGGATGATTTCCGACTGGTAGGTGCGTGTGTGCACGCGCTCATCGTCGATGTCTCGGGGTTTGCCGAATCTCTTGATGGTCCAGGAATGGGCGAAGTTGATCATCAGATAGGTGATCAGCAACACCAGCCCGGTTTGCGACAGACGAATGAAGATTTCGCTGTGCTGGGTTTTGCCCAGCACGTAAAAATTGACCACCCAATCGGTGATGTAAAACAACAGCAGGAACACATTGATCAGGCGCAAGCGCAACACCCGAGCGCGCGCCTGCTGGTCGCTCTCAAAAGGCACCACCTTGTGGAACAACACGCCGGCGAGCACAAACAACGCCACGTTGAGTACGATCGCGGTTTTGCCAAATCCGCTCAGGCTGCCGTAATAATTAAGTAAATGGTCCCACACGATGCGTCGAGGTCCGCCGCTTCAGTTCAACGATTTGTCGCGCCAGTATTTGGTGCCTTTGACGGTGGCCTGCAAAGCCAGACCGCTTTCGGTGAGCTGGTAGATGGTGATGTTGTCGACGGTCGCTTCACCGCCGACGGCTTTGCCCTTGTCGCCGGCCTTGGCGGCCGGTCCCTTACCCTCCACGACATCCTTCTTCTGGAGCTCGCTCGGGCCTTTGGGTTTGGGTTTGGGTGGAGGCGGAGGTTCCGGAGTGGTGGCCGGCGGCGGACGGCGCTCGGGCTCCGGC
>JBNLBT010000044.1:0-25391 GCA_050303435.1 Marinicellaceae bacterium | reverse complement strand
GATGAATGACATGGATGACGATGAATATTGACCGCACATCGGCCTGTGCGCCGTTTTTAATAGAAAAGAGGACCGGCCTGCCGTGCATGCGCAGGCACATCCACCGACCAATCAAACGAGCGGACGTTGTTGAGGGCGTGCGTTCAGAACTCACGGGCAAGAGGGCATGAAAAAAAAACTGGAAGTGCTGATTGATGGATTCAATCTGGGCATGCGTCACGGATCGGGCATTAAAACCTATGGTGTAACCTTGCTGGATGCGTACCGGCAAATGGGCCACAAAATTGGAATTCTCACAGACCATCGACACATCTCGGGAAAAAACAAACTGTTGGATGAAGTGAATTTCTTTGACCAGCAGTACCACACGCCGGCGCGATTCACGGACAAGAAAATTTTTCGCATCATGCGCGATGCCAGTAAATTGCTGTATCGCCCCAAAGAACAGGAATTGACGCCGCGCATCACATTGCCGGACCCGGAAAATTTTCTTTCCAAGGTGGCCGGTAAAAAATACGATTATCTGGCCAATGTGGACGACGTGTTTCATTCCGCCAACCGCGTGTTTGGCACGGTGAAAAAATACACCCGCCTGAACATGCGTCACAAGCCCGATGTGTTTCATCTGACCACACCTTTGCCGATTGAGGTGCCGGGCGTGAAAACCGTGATCACAGTGCACGACCTGATTCCATTGAAAGTGCCGTTCACCACTTTGGATGTGAAAAACAACTTTTATTATCTGTTCAAGAAATCGCTGAAGAAAGCCGACCTGATCCTTTCGGTTTCCGAGCACACCAAATCCGACATCATCGAATTGTACGATGTGGACGAGGACAAAATTCAGGTCACCTATCAATCGCACAAGAAAAAGCCGCAAATGGTGGATGAGGTGTTCGATCAGATTTTTCTGGAATCGCGCGAGCTGCTCAGTCAGAAATACATTTTGTTCGTTGGCAACATCGAACCGAAGAAAAACATCCGCTCGCTGATCACCGCCATGGCGTTCATTGAAAAGGGCTACAAACTGGCGATTGTGGGTAAAAAGGCGTGGATGGCCGATCAACAGCTCAAGGACATCGACCGCTACCTGTATAAAGACCAATACGTGTTCCTCGACTACGTCAATGAACGTGAATTGTCGATTTTGTATCGACACGCGCTGTGTCTGGTGTTTCCTTCTTTGTACGAGGGTTTTGGACTGCCGGTGCTGGAGGCCATGCAGAACGATTGCCCGGTGATCTGTTCCAGGACCACGTCGTTGCCGGAAGTGGCCGGTGACGCCGCATTGTACGTCAACCCCTACAAATACACCGAAATTCGCGACAAGCTCAACGCCCTGATCAACAACGAAGCAACGCGCCAGGAACTGATTGCCAAGGGGCGCAAACGGGTGGCCTATTTCAGTCCGGAAAAATACCTGGAACGGCTCAACAAGGCCTATGAAAAACTGGTTTGAGCGCATCTCGGGCAGACGTCGCGTGCGCGGCGTCACCCGGCCTTTGTATTTTGCCCACATTCCAAAAACCGCCGGCACCACGCTGATTCCACTGTTGGATCGGCTGGTGGCGGCCGGGGACATCTATCCGCATCAGTTGTGGCGGCAAGTGTCCGATCCGGCGGCCGATTTCAATCGCCACAATCTGTACCGCGGGCACTTTGGTGGCGGCGGAGTGCGCTTGCTCACCGACCGGCGCGTGGATGGCTTGACGATGCTGCGTGACCCGGTCGCACTGGCGGTGTCGACCTACGCCTACGTGCGCCGCGAAGCCAACACCCTGTATCACGAACAACTGAATCGCGCGGGCATGGATTTCAGCGGATTTCTCGACGACGCGCGCTTGCACGCGCTGATTCAGGATCGCATGGTGCGTTTTCTGTCGTTTGATTTTCAGCGCGATCCGTCGGCGCAGGCGGTGTTTCTGTCGCCGCACACGCTGGCGCACCTGAAACAGCACAATTGGCTCAGTACAAAACGCATCAGCGATGCGGCCCGACACCGCCGCGCGTGCCGCTTTGTGCGTCGCTGCCGCTGGTTCGGCATCCAGGAGCGCTTTCGCGAATCCATGCAACTGTTGTGTTTTGAATTTGGATTGCCGCCCATGGGGGCGGTGCAAAAACTCAACGTCACGCCGCAGCGCATGGAACTCACCGCCGCCGAGCGGGCCCGCGTCGAAGCGTTGAATCCCTGGGATCTGCGTCTGTATCGCTGGGCCACTGCCCTGTTTGATCGGCGCCTGCAGCGGATGCACAAAACCTTGCATCCATTTCGGCGTGACGTCGCCGATTCGACCGAAACCTTGCTGGACCGGCGACACCGCAGTGTGCCACGCGTGCGGTTCGCTGGCCTTGAATTCACGATGGATCAGCCGTTGCTGGGCGATGGCTGGCATCGCCGTGAACTGGCCCAGCCGGAGGGCACCCATTTCAGGTGGTCCGGGCCTGGTGAGGATTCTCATCTGGATTTCTGGCTGCAGCCGGGCGAGTATCGATTGCAGTTGCGCGTCATCAACAGCGTCGATGAGACGGCTTTGCAGCGGCTGCGGCTGACGGTCAACGGCCAGGCTTTGCAGTGGCGCAGCGATGCGCAGGCCGGGCCGGTGCACACGCTGACGGCGCGGGTGCCGGCCGATTGCCTGCCATCATCGGGCTTGTGTCGTTTGGCGATGCATTTTGAACCCGTGCAAACACACGCCGAGGCGTTTGCTTCGGATGATCAGCGGCATTTGGGATTTGCCTTGCATTGGGTTAAACTGGAGACATGGCCAACACCCACCCCACAGTGATATTCATCAGCGGCCGTTTCCGTTCCGGCACCACGCTGTTGTGGCACATGTTTGACGTCTTGCCTGCTTACTGCGCCTGGTACGAACCGCTGCACCCGAATTTACCCGAACACGTGCACCACGTGCAACCCAAAGCGGACCACCGTGGGGTGAAGGATTACTGGGGCAGTTACCGGGCGCAGCCGGAAGCGCTGGATACCCACAGCCGTGCACTGGGGCACACCGATCTATTGTTGCATGCGTCCGACGATGCGCCCGCGCTGAAACGGCACATCGATCATCTGATTCAGCTGTCGGCGCCGCGCGTGCCAGTGTTGCAATTCAATCGCGTGGATTTTCGGCTGGGCTGGTTGCGGCAGCAATACCCCGAAGCGCTGATCATCACGGTGCAACGCGATGTGGTGCAAAACTGGTTGTCCTGCCGGCGCCATATGCCGCCCGAATGGCGCGACGATGAATCACACCCGGATGCCTATGAATTGATGCAATGGTCCCAGGCCCTGTCTTGCGATCTGCCGTTCTTGCGGCCGCTGCCCGGACGCCATGGTTTTTTTCGTCACTGCGCCCTTCAGCGACTCTCGGCGCTGATGGCCGCGGCGCATTCGGACCTGCCCATTGAGCTTGAACGCGACGTGTTCAAATCGACGCGTGTGGTAAAAAAACTGGGCAGTCGACTGGGCTGGGGCTCATCCGAACGGGCGCAGGTTGCTGCATTGATACGTGCGGCCGCTGCGCATGAAATCAGCGCCGCCGAACGTAAAACGCTGAAAGCCATCGAGCAGGAAGTGGACGCCTGGTTGGACGATTTGGGTCTGAGTCGATACTTTGCCCACGCCATGTTGAAACAGATTCGTCTGGACCATGCAGCGGCCTGGCGGCGGGCAGAACAGGCCCATCCGTTCACGCACAGCGCGCAGGAGTTGCTGCGCACCGTGTACGCGCAAAACGCCCAGATCACAGAATTGTTGGCACAGGTGCCGGCACAGCCCGGCGACGCTTCAACGGGGTGAATTCAGTGTGCGCAAGGCCATTTTATGTTGGCGTTGTGCGAGCACGATGAAGATTCTCAGTATGAAGTAGAACACGCATCCGACGACAAACACCCACATACCGCGGTGTTGCCACAAGTCCACCGATAGCCCCTGTTCAGCCGACTGGATGTAATGCCACAGCATCGGCAATGCGCCCGCCATCGCCACCGCCATGGCCAGATAACTGAACATGCGCAAGCGGAACAGCCGATCGCGGTGACGTCGCCGCAAGAACCTGATTTTCTCCTCGTTTGATTCCAGTTCCTCCACCGCGGCGGTGTGCTGGCAATGGGGGCAGCTCTTGGCCACCGAAGAAATGGTTTGCTGACATTTGGGGCATTGGATCAAAGCCATGGTGATTTTCAAGTCATCGGTTGATTATAAAAAAACGCGGTCGCGTTGGATTGTGTCCGAACCGCGCAACGCGGGGTGCAACAATTATACCAATACAGTAGACAAGTTATCGGCCGATTTGTTCGTGCGGCGTGTGGTGCACTGAAGGCGAGTGCAACAGCTCTGGGGCGGGAAGCCGACGCGCGACTGCCGGCGCAACAAATTGTGCCCGCCTCATGATTTATTCATAAAAAAAGTTTATCATTGGATGCCTTTAATCTTACCGCGTGAACGCCTTGGTCAACGATCGAAAAACCAAAATTG
The DNA here is from genome assembly GCA_050303435.1 of Marinicellaceae bacterium. Taxonomy (GTDB): domain Bacteria; phylum Pseudomonadota; class Gammaproteobacteria; order Xanthomonadales; family Marinicellaceae; genus JBNLBT01. The sequence continues at coordinate 20,917 of JBNLBT010000044.1, read as the reverse complement.
TGGCCACTCTGGGGCCGGCCTGCAACACCCCTGATGGCATCCGCAGCCTGATTGAATCGGGCGTCAATGTCTTCCGCATCAATTTTTCCCACGGCGAGGCTTCGGACCACGAAGCCAGCGTGCAGATGATTCGCGACGTGGCCGCCAGCCTGCAGGTGGTGGTCGGCATTCTGCAGGATTTACAGGGGCCAAAAATTCGCGTTGGCCGGTTCAGTGAAGGGCACGTTGAATTGCGTGAAGGCCAGTCGTTTGTGTTGCACAACGAGGCGGGTGAACTGGGCAATTCGGCGGGCGTGTCGGTGACATACCCTCTGCTGCACCGGGATTTGCAGGCCGGCGATTTGATTCTGCTGGACGACGGTCGACTGAAAATGGCGGTGCAGTCCATCGAAAACGACCGCGTGGTGGCCCGTGTGCTGGAAGGCGGCGTGCTCAGCAACAACAAGGGCATCAACATTCCATCGGCGGATTTGAGCATTGCATCCATCACGGATAAAGACATCCGCGACATTGAAACCGGTGCCCGCCTGGCGGTGGACTGGGTGGCCTTGAGTTTTGTGCGCAGCCCGGAAGACCTTGTGGCGGCGCGCAACTTCATGCGTCAGCACGGCAGCCGGGCGAAACTGATGGCGAAGATTGAAAAACCCGCCGCAGTGCGTCATTTTGATGAAATTCTGGAAGTCGCCGATGGCATCATGGTGGCGCGCGGTGACCTGGGGGTCGAATTGTCGGCAGAAAAAGTGCCGATGCTGCAGAAGAAACTGATTCGCAAGGCCCGACAAAAAGGCCGCCCGGTGGTCACCGCGACGCAAATGCTGGAGACCATGGTGAGCAGTCCGATGCCGACCCGGGCCGAGGCCAGCGACGTGGCCAATGCCATCTTTGATGGCACCGACGCGGTGATGCTGTCGGCTGAAACCGCGGTGGGCAAATACCCGCGTCAGGCGGTGCAGGTGATGGACACCATTGCGCGGGCGGTGGAATCCGACGAGGATTATCTCAAACGCATGGTCGACCGCAAAATGTACACCGAAAACAACACGCCCGATGCGGTGTCCTCGGCGGCTTGTCAGATTGCCCGCAATCTGAACGCCGCGGTGTTGTGCTGTTTCAGTGCGTCCGGGGCCACCGCCTTGCGGGTGGCGCGCAACCGCATACCCACCACCGTGGTGGCGATCAGTCCAAACGTCAGCTCCTGTCAGCAACTGGCGCTGTCCTGGGGCGTGCGTCCGGTGCTGGCCAAAGACGCCGAAGATTCGGATGAAATGGTGGCGATTGCCAATGAACTGATCCAATCTCGTGCGTTGGCGGCCATTGGCGAACGCTTTGTGATCACCGCCGGTGTGCCGTTCGGGCAATCCGGCACCACCAATCTGATCCGCGTGGAACGGGTGAAGTGAGCGCTGCTCCGGGGCGGATTCACGGGGTCTTCAGGCGTGTCTGAAACAGCGCCGCGCGGGCGATTATTTTGGCTGTTTCTGTGCGCGCTGTTGCTGCTTGGCTGGGTCGAATCGATCAAGTTTGTGCAGCAACACATCAACGCCTCTGTGGCGCAGCAATGGCGAATGCTGCAACACGGAGAAACGCCGCTGGACTGGCGTTTCAATGCGTCCGCTGAGCAGGACATTGTGGGCGATTTTCGCGACCTGTGGCGACGTGCTGAGACGGGCGGGATCGTCGCTGTGAGCGCCAAGCCGGCGATTTCCCTGGATCTGGCGGGGCGGGTGGTGAGCCGGGCACAGCACACAACATTGCTGGTGCAAGGGCGCTTTGCCGGGCCCGTAGAAATGACCGTTGAGTTGACGGCGCCCGGGCGCGATGACCTGTTTTACTACGCCCAAGGTGTGCGCGTGTCCACTGGAGAAAACGCATTGGCCTGGTCGGACCTGGACTGGTCGCGTCGCGGGCCAGGAGCGACTCAGGTCGAAGTCTCCAAAGCCGAAGTGCCGATGCAATTCAAGTCGCTGGTGCTGCGGTTTTATCCACGCACAGCGCCGTCAGAGGCCGCCTCCGTGCACCTGCAACGCGTTGCCCTGCCATTGGCCATCGACTGGCAAGAGCCCGCAGCCGCGGCCGTTAGACCCTGTCAACTGCAGGCCCTGCAGGACGCCAATGAACGATTGCTTAGGGCGCGTTGTTTCAGCAGCAATCACCTGTTGTTTCTCGACCGCAGCATCAACGCAGGGCAGCCCGGTCACTGGTTCCTTTCTGCGCATCGGTGGCTCGAGTGGTTGCCCCACATGGCCCTGGTGATGGGCATGTGGCTGATGTATTGGTTGGCCGCCGGCCCGGCGCGCAACGGCGTGTCCGGGGCCGTGCGAACGTGGCAGCGCTTTGCAGTGCCGCTGGCGATGACCTCGGGACTGTGGTTGTTGCACAACGCAAACTGGCTTGCATCTGCACCGCTGCGCGCGGTCTTGGTGACGCTGTTGCTGGTGTTGTCGGGTTGGGCCCTGTGGCGCTGGCTGAACAACGGTCTACCACGTGCCTTGCATGGCTACGTGGTCTTGTTGCCGGCCAGCGCGGCGGTGGCGGGGCTGCTGATGGGGTATTCGAATGCTCAGGCCGACGCCGAATTGTGGCGCCACTTGCCGGCTTATCTGTTGTGGGCTGCGGTGCAGCAGGTGTTGCTGGGGCCGCTGCTGGCGCGCTGGCTGCAAATGACCACACGTCTTGATCGGACGCGAATCGCCGCGCTGTGCGGCGCCGTGTTTGCCCTGGCGCACATGCCCAACACCACATTGATGGCGGTCACTTTCTTGGCTGGTTCGGTGTGGAGTTATTTTTTTCTGCGCACGCAAAGGCTGTTGCCTCAGGTGATTTCACACGCGGTGCTGGCTTTACTGTTTTATCAGAGTCATCTGGGCCAGTACAATTTTTCAGCCAAAGTGGGCATCAGTTTTGTGCGCAATTTAGATTTCTGGTGATTTCTGCGATGCGTTTGCCGAACGCCAGACACATGGATTTCTCGTCCGCATCAATGGGTCTGGAAGATTCAAATTCTGACCAGTGGCTCGGCCCATACGGCGTGCCGCCCGAGCGGGTGTACAGCAGGGATTTTTCCGTGTAGGGCAAACCCACGATCAGCATGCCGTGATGGATCAAAGGCATCATCATGTTGATCAGGGTGGTTTCCTGTCCGCCGTGCAGCGACGAACCGGAGGTGAACACGCCGCCGGGCTTGCCGGCCATGGCGCCAGAGAACCACAGATCCCCGGTGCTGTCGATGAAGGTTTTGAGTGCGCAGGCCATGTTGCCGAAGTAGGCCGGAGATCCCAAAATCATGGCGTCACATTCGAGCATGTCCTGATGGCACACCACCGGGTCTTTGCTTGGCACCGCCTCCGGTTCCGTGCTTTCAACGCAGCGCAAAGTGGCCTGACAATCGGCCACACTGGCCACGCCTCGGGCGATCAGACGCGCCATTTTTGCGGTGTTGCCGCGCTTGCTGTAATACAGAATCAGGACCGAAGTCATTGCAACAGGGCCAATACATTCTCTGGCGGACGACCGATCACGGCGCGATCGCCGAGCAGCACCACCGGGCGCTCAATGACGCGTGGATGGCGCAGCATGCGTTCAATCAGTGCGTCGCGATCCAAGGTCGCGTCGGCAAAACCGTGTTCGCTGTATTCGATTTCATTGCGGCGCAGCAGGTCGCGCGGTGAAAGCGCCAGCGCATCGAGCATGCGTTCCAATGTGGCGCGATCCAGTTCGCCTTCAAGGTAGCGGATGATGCGTGGTGTGGCGCCATTCTCTTCCAGCAATTGCAGGGTGGCACGGGATTTTGAACAACGCGGATTGTGCAGCATGACGGGTTCGGACATGAATCGACTCTGTGGCGAAAAAAAGCACTATTTTACGGTATAATGGCCCGGATTTCACCGACCGATTGCAACGGCATGAACACGCACAGCCTAACCCTGGACGCCATCCGGCGCCTGCTCAACGCGCAGTGGCCCGATGCCAAAATTGAGGTTTTGGACAACAGCCATCTGCACGTGGGTCATCCGGGGGCGCAGTCCGGCGGTGGTCATTTTGAAGTGCGCATTGTGAGCGATCAGTTCGCGGGCATGAATCGAATCAAGCGACACCGTCAGGTCTATCAAAACCTGGATCCGCTGATTCGGGAAAAGCGAATTCATGCGCTGGAAATCAACGTTAAAACCGAAAATGAATTATGAAAAAAGCAGTGATTATCGGGGTGCTCGCCTGTTTCTTGTTTGCCTGCAAACAGCAAAACAAAGACGACATCCAGGACAATTCCGAAGTGCTGGCTGTGGTGGGCAACCAACCCATCACGGCGCGTTTTTTTGAGGCCTATCTGGGTGCCACCGGCGTGCAGAACCCGGACGCATCGCAGCGGGCCAAATATCTGGATGAACTGATCACGGAAATGACATTGGCGCATTACGCCGAGACGCAAAACATTGCTTTGAGCGAAGACCAGAAATTGTCGCTGCGCTACCTGCACATGCGGTCATTGGCCAACTCCGCATTGCAGCACTACCTGAAACAGAATCCGCTCACCGAAGAAGAGATTCAAAACGAATACGAACGCGTCAAGGCGCAAACCGGGGGCGTGGAATATCGGGTGCATCATTTGCTTTACAAGGATGAAGTGCAAGCGGTGCGCAGCCTGGATGCCATTCGCGCGGGCACGGACTACGCCGAACTGGAGGCCCAGTATCTGCAAGACAACGCCGGCATCAACAACATCGGGGATCTGGGTTGGGTGAATCTGAATCAGGTGCCGGAATCGTTCCGTGCGGTGCTGCCCGGCATGCAGAAAAACTCCGTGTACCCGCAGGTGCTGGTCAGTCAGTTTGGCGCGCACGTGTTGTATCTGGAAGACGTGCGGGCGTTTGAGCCGCCCAGTCTGGAATCCGTTCGAGAAGGCATTTCCAGTGCCTTGAAGAACCGCCTGATGAGCAAATTCAGGCAGTTGACCCGGGCCAAAGCCAACGTCGTCATTAAAGACTCCTGATGATAAGCTTGAGATATCAACGGTGGATTGTTCTGTTGTTGCTGGGCAATCAATGCATCGCTGAGGTCGACCCGGTGTTGCTGCAACGCGCCGTGTTGACGGCCCCACAGACAGCGGCCTTGATTGACCGCATTTATCGCAGCGATTTTTCCGACGCGGTGATTCAATGCGTGCAGGCACCCGGGCATTGCGACGTGATCGCCAGCGGGCAGTTCGTTAACCTCGATTTCACCGGACAGAACATGGCCGGCCAGCGCGTGTGCCTGCAAGATCACATCTTTGTCTATCTGCGCAACCTGCAGGGTGAGTCCGGCAATCCCGCCCTGGTGAGCAATTGCGGCGGCGTGTCCCGCATCACCGACAGCAACAAAGCGCTGTGGGTGCGCAGCTCGCGCCACGTGCGCATCACCGGCACCGGTCATGGGGGCCACGCGCTGGGATTGCGCTTTCAGGGGGCCAGCAACACCGTGGACATCACCGCGGGTTCAAGCGACATCGAGATTGATCACGTGGAAGTCAGCAACGTGCTGGTCGACGGCGTGCCAGCACCCGGTGCAGGCATTGCGGTGCGCACCTACCCGGCCTGCGTGAACCAGACGCTACAATACACCCGCCCCGGATTCACTCAGTACAACACCGTGGTGCGCGACAGTTTTGTGCACGACACAGGTTCGGAAGGTTTGTACATCGGCACCTCTCATCACCATTTACCCAACGGCTTTGCGCCGCTGGATTGCGACGGCGATGGCACGCCTGAACCGACACCACAGGCCAATCTTGAAGGCGTCACCGTGGCGCGCAATGTGTTGTGGCGCATTGGCGCGGACGGCATTCAGATTGGCGCTGCAATCAATCAGGCGGTTGCAGAACACAACGTGGTGCTGGACTTTGGCCTGCACTCGAGCTGGCCGCACGTGCAGGGTTTTGAAATCAATCCAGGCAGTCTGCTGCAGGTGCAGCACAACTGGGTTGAGACCCGCTTTCCGCAATTGTCCGGCGCGGCCCTGTCCATTCAGGGCGCCGGCGGCAGCGTCTACATCAACAACATGTTTGTGGGCATGTACAAGGCCATGCTGGCTTTGCGCAACACCGGCCCCAGCGACGCCCCGCACCGGATCTGGTTCAATACCTTTGCTTTGGATGGCAGCGACTACGCCGCGGACGTGTGGTGCAACAACGAGGTTTCAGAGAATCATCTGGACTTTGCCAACAACCTGTTTGTCAATTCCCAGCAACCCTGGGTGCATCGACAATTCGGCGCCAGCAACTGCTGGACGGAAATCGGCCAATGGTTTGCCGATGACGTCAATGCCCTGGGGCTTGCAGACCCCGCCGGCGGGCACTGGTGGCCGCTGTCCGGATCGCCGTTGCAAGGTCAGGGCGTGCTGACCGACCCGGTTGTGCCGCTGGATTTTTCCAATCGCGCACGTGTCACAATCGAACCCGGAGCCTACGCGCTGCGGTCCAACTGATGCGCCTCGACACAGAGCAAAAAAAACCGCGATCTGTGCGCGGTTTTTTTTATTCCAGGACTGCGAATTCTTCAGTTCAAATCCATGAAGCTGCGCAGTTGTTCTGAACGACTCGGGTGACGCAGTTTTCGCAACGCCTTGGCTTCTATCTGGCGGATGCGTTCTCGCGTGACTTCAAATTGTTTGCCGACTTCTTCAAGCGTGTGGTCGGTGTTCATGTCAATGCCGAAACGCATTCTCAGCACCTTGGCCTCGCGCGGCGTCAATCCGCTGAGCAGGTTGGTCACGGTGGTGGTCAGGCCGCTGGCGGTGGTGGATTCCAAAGGCGACAGGATGTTGTTGTCTTCAATGAAATCGCCCAGGCTTGAATCTTCATCGTCGCCAATCGGGGTTTCCATGGAAATGGGTTGCTTGGCGATTTTGATCACTTTGCGCACTTTGGAAATCGGCATTTCCATGTGCGGTGCAATCTCCTCAGGCGTGGCTTCACGGCCTTTTTCCTGCAACAACTGGCGCGACACACGGTTCAGTTTGTTGATGGTCTCAATCATGTGCACCGGAATGCGGATGGTGCGCGCCTGATCCGCGATGGAACGCGTGATGGCCTGGCGTATCCACCAGGTGGCGTAGGTTGAGAATTTGTAACCGCGGCGGTATTCAAATTTTTCCACCGCTTTCATCAATCCAATGTTGCCTTCTTGAATCAGGTCAAGAAACTGCAATCCACGGTTGGTGTATTTTTTCGCAATTGAAATCACCAGACGCAGGTTCGCCTCAATCATTTCTTTTTTGGCGCGTCGCGACTTGGCTTCGTTTACCGTCATGTTGCGGTTGATGTTTTTGATCTCGGGAATCGATAACTGGTAGCGCTCCTCGAGCATTTGAATCTTGCGCTGCAGTTTGATGATTTCATCTTGGTAGATGGTCAGCAAGTCGGCTTTGCTGGCGTGTTTCTCGATGAGCTTTTCCGCCCACTCGGTGTTGCCTTCATTGCCGATGAAAGAGCGAATGAATTCCTGACGTTTAAAACCGCACTGATCCACGCAGATGTTCATGATCCGGCGTTCCACATTGCGGATATTTTCCTGTGCGATCTTGACCTGCATGATCAGCCGGGTGGTGATTTGCGGAGCCAGCTTGAATTCCACCAGTATGTTGGCGATTTCACGCATCAGTTTTTTCTGCGAGTCATGCCCCACGCCATTCTTTTTAATTGAAGTTTCAAACTTTTTGTACAGCTTGTCCACCGCTTTCAGGCGCTTGTCCACGTCGGCCAGATCCAGTGCTTTTTCCTCGTCCAGCGTGCCGTCGCTGTCGTCGTCATCGTCGTCATCGTCGTCGCTGACATCGGTGGGTTTCTTGACTTTTGGAATCACCGCTTCAGTGTGCGGATCATAGATGTCGGAAATCAATTGTTCGATCTTGATTTCTTCGGCCAGGAACGCTTCGTATTCTTCCAGCAGCGAGCGCGTGGTGGCGGGAAATTTGTAGGTGGCTTCCATCACGTAGTGATCGCTTTTCTCAATGCGTTTGGCGATGGCGATTTCGTCCTTGCGCTCCAGCAGTTCAACCGAGCCCATTTCACGCATGTACATGCGCACCGGGTCGGTGGTGCGGCCGATGGTCGGATCCACGGCGGACAGCACGGCCACTGCTTCCTCGGTGGCGGTGTCGTCGTCGTCCTTGGCGGTGTCGTCGTTGAGGATGATGCTGTCTTCTTCCGGCGCTTCATCTAAAACCTGTATGCCCATGTCGTTGATCATCTGGATGATGTCTTCGACCGAATCGGTTTCCACAATGTCATCGGGCAAGTGGTCGTTGACTTCTGAGTAGGTCAGATAACCCTGTTCCTTTCCTTTCAGGATCAATAATTTGACTTGGGATGTTTGTTGTTCTGTAGCCATACGCTCGTTCTATTCACTGGTTGTGTTATTCAATACCCTGAGCCAACAGTTTCAGCAGCGTCTGCTTTTCCTGTTCGCTTAACCCCTTGGACAATTGCTTTTCCCTGAGTTGGTCAATCTGTGTTTTTCTGTGTTGGCGTCCGATAAAACCGATCATGTCCTTCATTTCTAGAGACTGCTGTTGAGCCGATAAATGGTCAAATTGATTTGCCAAATGGCCCAATTTGGGGAAAAACCGGTGAGCCCTGAAGTGTTCAATCAAAGACGCCGTCCCTATTTGGGGGTTTTTGCGGCAAATTTCAATGATTTTATCAACAAACTCTGCGCCTTTGTAGCCCAAGGCATGCAAATCCAGATTTTCCGGAATGTGCTCAATGTGGGCGGGGTTTTGCAGCAGCAGTCCGACCAGCGTGCGCACCGGATTCAGGCGACCGTCATCCGCCACGTCCGGGACCTGTTGTGGCGCGTTTTCCGGCGCATCGGCGAGATGAAAATCGCTGCCCGCCTGTTGCGCAACCGCTTCAATCATCAGCGTCTTAAAAGCCCCGTTTGGCAACGGCGCCAGCAACTCTCGGGCGCGTTGCATGAACCGCGCTCGACCATCCAGGCTGTGCATGTTGATGTCGCGACGCAATTCATTGAGCATCAGTTCGGACAATGGCGTGGCGTTGTGCATCAGTGCATGCAACGCTTCGGCGCCGCCGTCGGCCACCAGGCTGTCGGGATCCTGACCTTCCGGCAAAAACACAAAGTCCACGGTTTTGTCGTCACGCTGCAGCGGCAGCAGGGTGTGCATGGCCTTGATCGCGGCCTGGCGCCCGGCGCGATCGCCATCGAAACAAAAAATCAGATGCTGCCAGCCGCGAAACAGCATGCCAATGTGCGTTGCGGTGGTGGCGGTGCCCAGCGTGGCCACGGCATTTTTGATGCCGTGCTGGTGCAGGCCGATCACGTCCATGTAACCTTCCACAATCAGTATTCGACCGTCACTGCTGTGTTTGCGGGCCTGCACCAGGTTGTACAATTCTTCGCCTTTGTGAAACAGGCGGGTTTCCGGGGAATTCAGGTATTTGGGTTTTTGCTCGGCGTGAATCGCGCGGCCGCCGAAGGCGATCACGCGTCCGCGTTTGTCGTGTATGGGAAACATCAGGCGGTCGCGGAATTTATCGTAGCTGCGCCCGTCATCGCGTTCCACAATCAGTCCACACTGCAGCAATGTGGCCATCTCTTCCTGGCTGAACCGACGCATCAGTCCGTCCCAGTCGCCGGGCGCGTGGCCGAGTTGGAACTCGCGAATGGTTTGCGCTGAAATGCCTCGATTGTGCAGGTAACTTAGTGTAAATTCGGATTTTTGCAGCGATTGCTGAAAAAAACGATTGGCCTTGTTCAGGGCTTCAAAATGGTTGCTGTGGTCTCGACGCGGCGCCGACGAGCCGGATTTGGGCACCGTCAGGCCGCACTGTTCGGCCAGCTGTTCCACCGCATCGACGAATTCCAGGCCTTCGTACTCCATCAGAAAGCCGATGGCGCTGCCGTGTTTGCCGCAGCCGAAACAGTGGAAAAACTGTTTGTTTTGACTGACCGTAAATGACGGCGTGTTTTCGTTGTGAAAAGGGCACAGGCCGGCGTAGTCACGGCCGGCTTTTTTGAGGGTGACGCGCGGCGCGATCACTTCCACAATGTCCACCCGGTTCAACAGTTCATCGATGAACTCATTCGGAATGGAGTAGCCCATGTTTTCAGGCCTCTGTGGTGTTGTGAACGGCTGTGAACGGCGTGCGCGGCACTCAGCTGCTGAGGATGGATTTGACCGTCTGGCTGACCGCGCCCATGTCTGCACGACCGGCCAGTTTGGGGCGCACAGCCGCCATCACCTGGCCCATGTCGGCGATGCCGCTGGCGCCAGATTCTGCCACTGCGGTGCGCACGATCTGCTCGATTTCCTGGCTGGACAGCTGGGCCGGAAGATAGGCCTGCAAAACGGACAGTTCGAACAATTCCTTGTCCTCGAGATCGCTGCGGCCGGCGTCTTTAAACTGCTGTGCCGCGTCCTTGCGTTGTTTGATCAGTTTGCCGACAATGGCGATCACGGCGTCATCGTCCAGTTCAATGCGCTGGTCGACTTCCTGTTGTTTGATGGCTGCCGTCAGCATGCGAATGGCCGCCACCTTGTCCTTGTCCCGGGCCTTCATGGCCGTTTTGACGTCGTCCATGATGGATGCTTTTAAAGACATCGCTGCGGTTTCCGGTGTGCTCAGTACAGTCTGCGCGGCACGCCTTCTTTGGAGACGCGGCGTTGCTGTCTCTTAATGGCTGCGGCTTTCTTTCTTTTTCTTTCCTGAGTCGGTTTTTCATAAAACTGACGTTTACGGGATTCAGCAAGGATACCGGCTTTTTCGCAGGAACGCTTGAAGCGTCTCAAGGCGAAATCGAAGGGCTCGTTGTCCCTGACTTTTACGCTTGGCATCGGTTCAATTTCTCCAAAAAAATGGTTGCACAAAAGGGCGTGTATTTTAATTATTAATTGGCGATTTGCAAAGTAAAAACTGCAAAAGAGTGATGGATTCGGTAAAATCCGCCTTTTTTTGGGTGATTGCCGTGACTTTGCACGCGCGTTGGCAGCGGGTCAGAACCCGCATTGAACACGCCGCCCGATCGGCGGGCCGAAATGATGCGGTGTCGTTGCTGGCGGTCAGCAAACGTCAGCCGGCCGCGGCCGTGCGTGAAATGCACGGCTTTGGCCAAATGGACTTTGGTGAAAGTTACCTGCAGGAAGCGCTTGCCAAGATGGCTGAGTTGGCCGATTCGCCGGATGTGTGTTGGCATTTCATCGGCCCGCTGCAGTCCAATAAATGCAAAGGCATCGCGCAGCATTTTCACTGGGTGCATTCAGTGGATCGACTGAAAGTGCTGCAACAACTGGACGCGCACCGCGCCGGGCACCCCGAACCGCTGAACATTCTGCTGCAACTGAAAATCGGTGATGAAGCGAGTAAATCCGGCGTTGCGGCGCAAGACTTTGCGGCACTGGCCGCGCGCGCCAGTGAGTGCAGCAATCTGCGCTTGCGCGGTTTGATGTGCATTCCGCCGCCCAGCGACGATGTCCAGCGTCAGCGTGCGCAATTTTCGCTGGCTGCGGATGTGTTTGCTGCGCACGCGGGGCGCGCAGGCTTCGATGTCTTGTCGATGGGCATGAGCGGCGATCTGGAGGCGGCGATTGCCTGCGGCGCCACGCTGGTGCGCGTGGGCACCGACCTGTTTGGGTCCCGGCTTTAGTTTTGCTGCAAACGATGCGCGGTTAAAACACCGTCCAGTTCATTTTCCACCAATCCAGAAATTCATCGAAATCCAGCAACGCGTTGTGGTCTTTGTCGATGTCCTGAAATCCGCGGCGAGCCATGGCGGTGCTGGCCGAGGGCGCAATCACTTTGAACAACTGCACAAATTCCTTTTCATCCAGCAAGCCATTCTGGTCGGTGTCAAAAAACTCGAAATGATCTTTGATTTCAGCGATTTCACTGTCGTCGAGCGTGGCCATGTGCGCCTCCTTAAGATTGGTGCGCCCATTATAATGATTTTGCCGAGGTAAAAAAGACCCTTTTTGCGGGTGATTTGCTAAAATGCCCGCCTTTGATTGCAGTGCGGTGATTTCATGGGATTCAAATGCGGCATCGTTGGTCTGCCCAACGTCGGCAAGTCCACTTTATTCAATGCCCTCACCAAGGCAGGCATTGCGGCGGAAAATTACCCGTTTTGCACGATCGATCCTAACGTGGGCATCGTCGAAGTGCCGGACCCGCGCCTGCAGCAACTGGCCGACATTGTCAAGCCACAAAAAACCATCCCTACAGCGATGGAATTTGTCGACATCGCAGGCCTGGTGGCCGGTGCCTCCAAAGGCGAGGGTTTGGGCAACCAGTTTCTGTCGCACATCCGCGAAACGGACGCCATTGCACACGTGGTGCGCTGTTTTGCTGACGACGATGTGGTGCATGTGGACGGCCGTGTGGACCCCATATCCGATGTCCAGACCATCAACACTGAACTGGGTCTGTCGGACCTGGAATCCAGCGAGCGGGCGCTGGAAAAAGTGTTGAAAAAGGTGCGCACCGGTGACAAGCAGGCCAAACAACGCGCCGATGCATTGCAACGGGTGGTGGATCACCTGTCCGCCGGTCTCATGCTGCGCACATTGACGTTGAATGATGGCGAGCGGTTGTTGCTCAGGGAATACAACTTCATCACCGCCAAGCCGATGATGTACATTGCCAACGTCGATGACGACGGATTCAGCGACAATCCGATGCTCGATGCACTGCAGACACTGGCCAGTGAGGAAGGCTCGGTGGTGGTGCCTGTGTGTGCATCCATCGAAGCCGAGATGTCGGTCATGTCCGACGCTGACCGACAGGAATTTCTCGACGACATGGGTCTTGAAGAGCCGGGATTGAATCGGGTCATCCGCGCCGGATATGCGTTGCTTGGATTGCTGACGTTTTTTACCGCAGGCGTCAAGGAAGTGCGCGCCTGGACGGCGCCGCAGGGCGCCACCGCGCCGCAGGCGGCCGGCGTGATACACAGCGATTTTGAACGCGGGTTCATCCGTGCTGAAACCATGGCTTTTGCAGATTTTGTGCACTGCGGCGGAGAGTCAGGATGTCGCGACGCCGGCAAACTGAGGCTGGAAGGCAAAGACTACCGGGTCAGTGAAGGCGATGTGATGCACTTCCGTTTCAATGTGTGAATTCGTCAGTACACACGCCGCATGCGCGGCGGTTATTTAATGCGTTTGACTTTCACGCCGCGGCTGTAACCGTCCACGTACAGTGACCATGAACCCATCGAACGCGGGCGGATTTCAATCGCCGGGTTGTCGGTGCTGCGGATGTAAAAGACACCGGGTTCGGTCTGCACCCAAAGCTGCCCGTTGGCCAGTTGAAATTCGGTGTGGCCGGTCCAGCCCTTGAACGGGCCCACGATACTTGATTGAATGGTTTCTCGGCCTTGGGTGGATTCGCGAAAGCCCACTTTCTCACTTTCCTTGCGGTCGTGAAACTGTGTTTTTTCATCGGCGATCCAGGCGCTCAGCGCTTCGCGCTCCTGTTCGGTGAGCTTGTCAATGCCGGTGGCGGCGCGTTGCGATGCACTCATTTTTTCAAAGGCATCGCCGGCGTGCAAGGAAAATGCCGTGACCAGGATCAATGCCAGGAATGGAAAACGCATAAAAACTCCAAAAAAATGATGCAAAAAGGTTTAAATAACAATCTTTTAACACCTTCTTGCAAAATAATTGTAAAATAACAAGGGTCAACTCTGTGCCCACAGGGCCGGATTTTATTAAAAAACAACCCAACATTAAAGATAAGGTCAGTCAATGAAGCATTTATTTACTCTAACTTTGCTGAGTGTGGCGTGCGGTGTGTTTGCGGACACCGACGTTGTGCTCAACGGTTCGATACCCATTTCGATGGAACGGAACGCTGAATACCATTTGGAACTCACACCGAGAGAGATTGAGATCCAGGTGGCCGAGCCGCTGATTTGTCATCAGCAGTTCACTTCAACGTTGCCCATGTTGTTGCGTCTATACGATTCCAACAACACCACCGTGGCCGGCTTCACCAACGGCGTCACCGGTGCGCAAATAGACAACATCAACAACCTGTTTCGATTGACCACCGATGCGTCATTGGTGTGTGCCAATGCCTCGGGCTTTATTACCAGCCCCGCGGATCAGGATGTGATTTTTGGATCGGATTTCAGCTCCACCGGACAGGTGGACATTCAGGCCGCCATCCTGCCGGTGAGCCTGACTCAGGTCACCGACGACCAAGAGGTCAACTATCAGCTGGTGTTCACCAACGTGGGCAGCGCGCCGGCGAAAACCGACATCGTGGATTTCTTTTCACGTTCCGGCGGTGGCGAACCCTACATGTTTGATGGCAGCTGGACCTGTGTGCACTCGGCCGGCAACGAAGCGGTGAACTGCGGCACGTCTGGCCTTTCCGGCAGCGGCATTGTGGAACTGACCGATGCCCGGATCGGACCGGGGGAAGTCCTGACCGTCAATATCACCCGCAGTGTGCAGGCATCCGCGCTGTTTCTTGGCCAGGAGATTGAATTGATGGCGGTGGCATTTGTCGACAACGACGCCAACACCGGATTCATCCAGGACAGCAACCCGGCCAACAACGTCGTCACACGCAATCTGATCGTGACCGACAATCAACAACCGACCATTTCGTCCATTGCTGCACAGGTGATCAACGAAGACGGCTCCACCGGTGCCTTGGCGTTCACTGTGGGCGACGCCGAAACTCCGGCCGGATCACTCAGTGTCTCGGTGCTCAGCAGCAACACCAGCGTGGTCGGTGTCAGCAATGTGTTCATCGGTGGATCTGGTGCCAACCGCACCGTCACCGTCACGCCAGTGGCCAACCGCAACACCGTTGAAGCGGGGCCAGTCAATGTCACCGTGCGCGTGACCGATGGCGGCGGCGGCACGGCCGACAGCGTGTTCAGTCTGACGGTCAATCCGATCAATGACAAACCGTCATTCACAATTTGTGGCAATGTGACGCATGAAATTCTTGCCGGGTCTCAACCGACCTGTGGCGACAACCGCATCACCTTCGCCAATTTTGTCACCTCAGTTGACACCGGTCCGTTTGAATCCGGCCAGACGGTGCTCGACTACGACATCATCAGTGTGGTCGACACCAACAGTATTCTGGACAATTTTGGCTTCCCGGACATCGACATCGATCCGGCCAATGGCAACCTGAACTACGGTCTGTCAGGCAACTACGGCATCGCCACCATCCAAGCGGTGTTGATCGACAGCGGCGGCACCGCCAACGGCGGCATCAATGCGTCGGATGTGGTTGAGTTCACTCTCACCGTGCCGGGCCCCGATGTGCGGCTGGAGTCCACCCTGTACCTGGGTCACGATGGCGGTTTCAACTGCGACACGGCCACAGATCAGCTGCAAACTGTGAGCGGCAGCAATGTGACCTACTGCTACCGGGTGCTGAACACCGGTTCGACCTACCTCGACATGACCGCTTTGAGCGATTCGGCTCTGGGCATTACGGTGGGCAACATGACCATCATTGGCACGCCAGGCATACTCGCGCCGGGCGGCGAAGTGACTTACTTCTACCAGTCCACCGTCAGCGGCGACCTCAACACCAACGCTTCGGTGACGGTCAATCCGGTGGATGAACTCGGCAACGACATCGTTACGTTGTCGGATGTGATCGATCTGGATTCAGCCACACTGGATGAAATTGCACCATCGATCCTGTTGGAAAAAACAGTGTATGCTGGCCACACCACGGGCGCCGACTGCGCGATCGCTGGAGACAGCATCGTGGTCAACAACGGCGACGATGTGACCTACTGTTATCGATTCACCAACACCGGCGACACCCACCTCGATTTGGTCAGCTATTTTGACTCCGGTCCATTGGTCTTTGGCGTGAACGAATTGAATTTGCTGAGCGGTCCGGATCTGAACATCTCACTCCTGGGTCCGGGACAGATTGCGGTGTACTATCTGGAGTCCAATGACACCGTCAATGGCACCGCTGCGGTGCAGATGAACCCGGTGCAAAACACCGGCGCCGACATTCCCGGCATGGTCAATGTCAGCGACTCGGATTCCACCGCCATCACGGTGCAGTGATCCGACAACATTAAAACCAATGAGAAAATGCAGCAGAGCCTCTCTGCTGCATTTTTTTTTATGACACCCGAACGATTCATCGCACTCAAAAATGTCTTGAATCGGCGGCAACCTGATTTGACGGTGCTGCTGGATGGCGTGCATAAGCCGCACAACATCAATGCCATCATCCGCAGTTGCGACGCCGTCGGTGTGCATCGAATACATCACGTGCCCGTGGCCTCCAGTGCCTACCGTCCGCTCAAACACACCGCTAAAGGCTCACAGAAATACGTGCATGTGACGCGCCACGAAGACACAGAAGCTGCAGTGAAGCACTTGCGCGCTCAGGGGATCCGCCTGCTTGCGGCCGATCTGAGTGCGCACGCGAAGGACTACCGGGCCGCGGATTTCACCCGACCCACGGCGCTGGTGCTCGGAGCTGAGTTGACCGGTGTTTCGGATTGCATGCGTGCATTGACTGACGATTTTGTGGTGATTCCCATGCAGGGCATGGTTGAATCCCTGAACGTTTCGGTGGCCGCGGCGCTTTTATTGTTTGAAGCGCAGCGGCAACGATTGGCCGCCGGCTTGTACAATCGCGTGAATTTATCCGCCGAGGAGTACCATCGCACCTTGTTTGAATGGTGCTGGCCCAAGGTGGCCGGCATACATCGCCGCGCCAACAGAGCGTACCCGCCGCTGGATTCGGAAGGCAACATCTTGCGTACACCAGACGCATCGGATTGAGTCTGATCCTGACTTTTCAGGTCAATGCATCGATGGTCGATTCATGAGTTTTTGCATGGCCGGATGACGCAATATCTCCTCGCAGACCGACGACTTTGGAGCCAGGACTTTGGTGTTGAACAATTCCGCCACTGCGGTGAACTGGTTGCTCTGATCATTGAGAAATCGTCGGTGTTTGGCCGACAGCCGCGATCGGTTCAACAAAGCCACCGGGCGACCCGTGGCCAGCGATTCACACAGCATGTTGATGCTGTCGCTGCTGACCACGAATGCGTCTGCGCTGGAGAGCAGTCCGGCATAGGGGTTGTCCCCGTCGCGCGCATCAAGCCAACAGCGCACGCGCTCTGTTGTGTATGAGCGCAAGGCGCGCTTGTGAGAATCGGGTGTGCGTCTGGATGCGCAAACCATCACCTGAGCACTGGGGTGAAGATCCAAAATACTCTTCAGCTTGTGCAGCAGCTCAGCCGCCGGGCAATGCAAATCCCCCAGCAAAACGGCCAGCAACGGCCCCGGGCCGCTGTTGAAAGTAGATGACCAGCGCGCGCGCTGTTTGGTCAGCCATTCGGCGTCCACCGGATGCACACTGCCTTCAATGTTGATCACGTGTTCGCCACTCAGGCGATCGTGTTGGGGGGCCACAATGAGGTCGTATTTTTGTAAACGGTCCCCGGGGTTCAATATCTGTATGTGCGGTGCGTGCGCGCGGGCCGACAGGTGTTTGCCAAGCGCGGCGGCGCGTCGACCGCAGGCGATCAGGCAATCGGGCGGTGCGGTTTCATCCGGTGCCGCATCCAGCCATTGAACGGCGTGGGCGAAGCCGGGCAATCGCCACGGAGTCAGGCTCAGCCAGGGCTGTTTGAGCTTGAATTCAAAGCAGATGTGCCGGTGTGCCAGGGCGCGGGCCAAAGTCTCTGACTGCAGCCGGTGACCGGCCCGTCCGTCGTCCAGTACCCAGCACAGATTTACTTTATTCAATGGGGTTACCGGTTTATAATAGCGCCCCATAGTTTAGGTGATTTGTCATGACAACTCAAAAAAAACAGGCCAATGAGCAGAAAGTCTATGAAGTGACGCTCGATCAACTGCCCCTGGCTTGCCCCGGTCGCGACATGGCGGTGTGGAACTCCCACCCGCGGGTGTTCCTGCCGATTGAAAAAACCGGTGAAGCCGTGTGCGAATACTGCGGCGCCAAATACATCCTGAAAAAATAATTCATGTACCTGCCGGCATGAAACAATTGACGGTGGTTCAGGTCCTGCCGGCTCTGGAACAGGGCGGCGTGGAACGGGGCGCCGTTGAAATGGCCGAATATCTGCAACAACAGGGTCACCGTCCACTGGTGATTTCAGCCGGTGGCCGTCTGGTGCAGCAACTGCAGCAAAAATCCATTCAACACATCGAATTGCCGGTGGGCAAAAAGTCTCTGTTTTCGGCGTTTCTGGTGCCCAAACTCAGGCGCTTGTTCCGGCAACAGGGGGTGGACGTGGTGCACGCGCGTTCGCGCTTGCCGGCCTGGCTGTGTCTGTGGGCGCTGTCCGGCATGCGCCACCGACCAGTGTTCATCACCACCATTCATGGCTTGCATTCGGTGAAAAAATATTCGTCGGTGATGGCGCGAGGTGACCGCGTCATCGCCGTGTCTCAAACCGCCAGTGATTACCTGCAATCGCATTACGCGGACCATTTAAAACAGCCGCCCTGTATCATATACCGGGGCATTGATCCCGCTGAGTTTCCCTACGCCATGCCGGTTGACAGCGAATGGCTGACGCGCATGCACACCAGATTCCCTGCATTGCAGGACAAGAAAACCGTGTTGTTGCCAGGCCGCTTAACCGCGCTGAAGGGGGCGCAGGAATTGTTGCCCTGGCTTCGACAGGCAACCGACGGCCGCGTGCTGTTGTTGACCGCCACGCCCGAACAAAGCGGACCGGCGCGTCGATTCCATGCGCAGATTATGGCCGAAGAGTTGGGGTCTCGCGTCGTCTGGGTGGGCAACGATGAGGACATCCGTCACTGGTATGCCCTGGCCGATGTGGTGGTGTCCTGCAGCGTCAAACCGGAATCGTTTGGGCGCACCGTGATTGAGGCGTTGGCGATGGGTCGCCCGGTGGTGGGGTACGATCACGGCGGCGTGGCGGAAACGTTGCGGCGCATTTACCCGGCTGGTTGCGTGAAATGCGGCGATAAAGACGCCTTGAGCACGGCCATCAACCGCGCACTCACCGATCCTGTGCCGGTGCCCGATGAGCAACCATTCACACGCGATGCCATGCTGCAGCAAACGTTGGAGGTGTACGCTCAGGCGGTGGAGGGCCGGCATGTCTGAAGTGCGCTGGGGTGCATCGCAGTGGGTGGTGTTGTTGTTCTTTTCTGTGCTGTTGCTGTTGCCTTTTTCCCGTCTGGCCGAGATGCCGGTTTTAATTCTAGCGCTGTGGGGCCTGATGCGTTTGCTGCGCGCGCCGGGTGCCATTTGGGCGCAGCCGGCATTGCAGGCTTTTACGCAGGTGTACCTGTTGTATTTGTTGATGGTGGTGATGTCTGCGCTGGATTCTTATTGGATGCAAAAAAGCTGGACGGTGGCAGCGGCCAGTGTGCGTTTCTGGTTGATGGGGCTGGTGGTCATCCCCGCCCTGCAGAACAAAAAGGCGCGTGATCTGTTGTTGCAGTGCGTTGGCTGGTTGATGATGTTCTGGTTGCTGGACGCCGCCTGGCAATTCATTCATGGCAGCGACATGTTCGGTCGCGCCGGACACCCGCAACGCCTCACCGGCGTGTTCGGGAATCACGTTAAACTGGGCCCCACCATGGCCGCATTGATGCCGTTCTATCTGCTGTGGGTGAGTCGCTTCAATGCCTGGCTGCGCTGGATTGGCGTGTTGGCCTACGTCGCAGTGGTGATTTTGGCCGGTTCCCGCTCCGGCTGGCTGATGATGCTGTTTGTGCTGCTGCTGTTCTGGTGGCATCACGTGCAGGGACGGCGCTGGCTGTTGCTGTTCAAAGCCGCGATGCTGGGGCTGTCACTGGTGCTGGTCATGTGGCTGGTTTCCAGTGATTTTCGCGCCCGCGTGGATCGCAGCTTGGCGGTGTGGGAAGGCGGCGCGGTGTCGCTGGACTTTGCCCTGGCCGATCGCACACCGATCTGGCATTCGGCTTTGAACATGATTCGCTCGCATCCGATCAACGGCGTGGGCGCTCATGCCTTTCGCAAAGCCTATCCAAGTCACGCAGCAGCCGACGACGTGTGGGTCAATGGTGGCGGTGTGGGTTTGCACGCGCACCACTGGTTGCTGGAAGTGATTGCCGAGACCGGGTTTTTGGGGCTGCTGCTGTTTGCCGGCATGGTCCTGGGAGTGTGGCGCTGGTGCATGACCCACAGCGGCGGGCTCCAGTGGCCGGCTGCGGCCGGTCTGGGCGCCGCTTTTTTGCCGATCGTCAGCACCTATTCAATGTTTGCCTCGTTCTGGTCTTTGTGCATCTGGTGGTTGGCGGTGGTGTTGTTTGCCGGAGCCGACGATGCCTGAACTGTCCGTCGTCATCACCGCACACGATTCCATGGAAACCCTGGGCGAATGTCTGGACAGTGTGCAATTTGCCGATGAAGTGATGGTGTTGGATTCAGGCAGCACCGACGGCACACTGGATCTGCTGAAGCAACGCGGCGTGCGCCACGCGCATCAGGATTTTCTCGGTTACGCGGCACAAAAACAACGCGCCATCGATCTGGCCAGCCACGATTGGGTGTTGCTGTTGGACTCTGATGAATGCCTGACGACGCGGGCACAACAAGTCATTCAGAACTGCATGCAATCCACACCACAGGCGTCGGGGTATGCGCTGCCGCGCATTGAGTGGGTGTTCTGGCAATGGTCACACCCGTGGGTGCATCGCAATGAATTTGTGCGTCTGTTTGACCGCAGGCGGGCGCGCATGAGCGCACACGCGGTGCATGAGTCGGTGTGTGTCGATGGCCGGGTGGAGCGTTTGCCTGCGCCGCTGCGTCACCGCAGCGAGGTTTCGCTGCAGGTTAAATTGGATAAAATTCATGCCTACAGTGAGCTGGCGGCAGAGGCCAGATTTCGTGCAGGTAAAACCACCTCATGGGTTCGCCTGATGGTCTATCCGGTGTGGTCATTTC
>JBNLBT010000043.1:0-25579 GCA_050303435.1 Marinicellaceae bacterium | reverse complement strand
ACAGTAGCCTGCCGGTGATCTTTATTACACTTTTTTTTCAACGCCACCGCACTTCGACCTTTGCACTGTTTGCAATCCCGGGCGCATGGTGTAGACTGGACACAGGAGCGCCCATGGACACCATTCTGTATCGCAGTGAAATTCTGACCATCGGTGAATTCACCCTGCACCCCGATGCGGCGGAATTCAATCAGCCGGCGTGCGTGCGCGGCCCGCTGCTGGTGTTCCCCAAACGGCCAATCTGGATCCAGCACGAGGGCGAGAGCCGCTTCGTCGCCGACGCCACCCTGATCAATCTGTACAACGACGCGCAGGGCTATCGACGCGACTGCATTCATCCCGGCGGTGACCGCTGCCACTGGTTTCACCTGCACGACGCGCTGCTGCGTGAAGTGCTGCATGTGCCCGACCACGCAACGCGACACTTTGACCACCCGAACATGCGCTGCCCGCGCGAAGTGTTTTTATTGCATCTGCAGATTCTGCAGCACCTCAACACCCCGGACCCGGACCCCTGGGTGGTGGAAGACAAGACCTTGCACATGTTCCACCGCGTCGCCGAAGCGATCCAGCCAACGCCGCCGATGCGCATCACTGAACGCCATCACCGACTGGTGCAACAGGTCAAACACAGTCTGCTGGAATGCCTGGATGAGCCGTGGACGCTGCAGCGCCTGGCACAACACCACCACACCTCGCCACACCACCTGTCGCGCGTGTTCAAACGCCTGTGCGGCGTCGGCCTGGCCCAGCACCGCACGCGCCTGCGCCTGCACACCGCGGCGTTGAAGCTGCACGCCGGCCAGCGCGACCTCAGCGACCTGGCCCTGGCGCTCGGGTTCAACAGCCACAGCCACATGACCGAACACTTCCGGCGCGCCTTTGGCCAGACGCCCAGCGCGTTTCGCCGACGCATGCAGTGCGCGGACGAACAAGCAAAAATATGATAGTTCAGCGACAAAGCATCGTTTAAGCTGCATGTATTTGAGTGAGACCCGTTGATGCAACATTGCGCCCGACTCTGCGCCCTGCTGTGGCTGATCACAGGCCCCGCCGACGCACAAACAACCGACCTGCAACAACACGCCGATGAGGCATATCGAGCGCAGCAGTGGACCGCTGCGGTTGCGGCCTACCAACGCCTGACCGACGAACAGCCGGACAACCATCAGTACTGGTTTCGGCTGGCCGCGGCTCACAACGGCGCCGGGCATGGCGAGGCGGCGCTGGCCGCGCTTGATCAGATGCCGGAAGGCGGCCCCATTCCTGCCCCCTGGCGCCTGTATCAACGCGCCCGGGCACAGGCCGTGGCCGGCCAGTTGCACGCGGCCTGGCAGACGCTCGAAGAAGCGATTCAGGCCGGTTTCACCGGGGTGACCAATCTGCAGCAGGATTCACCCTGGCCAACGCATCAGAACGTGGCGCAATACCGCGCGGCGTTGACCGGCGTGCAACGCAACGCCGCGCCATGCGAACACGACGCGCGATTTCGTGCCTTCGATTTTTGGTTGGGCCATTGGGCGGTGCACGGCGATCGCGAGCGCACCGGCCCGCTGCAGGGCCACAACCGCATTGAAAAAACCGAAAACGGCTGTTTGATCATGGAACACTGGCAAGGCGCAGGCGGTGGCACCGGCACCAGCATGAATTACTACGACGACACACTGGATGCCTGGGTGCAGCATTGGGTCAGCGCCAGCGGTGGCACCATCAACATGCGCGGCGGCCTGGTGGATGGCTCCATGGTGCTGGTGGGCAAAATCCACTACCTGCGCAATGTGCCCAACCCGCTGCGGGATTTTCGCGGCACCTGGACACCGCAGTCCAACGGTTCGGTGCGCCAGTTTTTCGAGGAATCCATTGACGGCGGAGTCACCTGGTATCCCTGGTTTGAAGGCTTTTATTTCAGGCAGGAACCGTGATGCGTGCCCGCGCACTGCTGCTGTGCCTATGGATGATCCCGGCTGCGGCCTGGTGTGCAGAAAACCCCGACCCGTCCACCCTGTTTGATGCCCTGTTGGGGCACTGGCTGATTGAAGACGAGACACTGGGTGCGGAAGGAAACTGGCAGGCCGGCGCCGGCGCGGCGTGGCAATTTTACCGCATTCTCAATGGCCAGGCGATCCAGGACGACTGGAGCAGTCCGCACCCGGCGCGGCGGGTCAATGGCACGGCCACCGGCTTCGGCACCAACATCCGCGTCTACAACCCCGCAAAATCGCAGTGGGAGATGGCCTGGATTTCCAGCACTGGCCGTCAAGTGGACACCTTCACAGCGACCGGAGGCAACAGCGAAATTCACATGCAAGGTGATTTCAACGGCCGCCCGGTGCGCATTGTTTTCAGAGACATTCAAGACGATTCGTTTGCCTGGGCGCTGTCGCAGCAAGTCGCCGGCGCTGAAGGCACACCGGCCAAGTGGACCGAAGTCTACCGGATTCACGCCACCCGCGATCCGGACGCGCCTTAGGGGCGCAGGGCGCGCTTGAGCTTGTCGACCGCCGGATCGGCACCGAACCAGATGTTGAAATAGGCGCTGGCCAGTTCGCTGTTGTCGGTGCGGCTGAGGGTGCGGCGATTTTTCATCAGCCACAAATGCCCGTCGCGCCGATGCCACAAATCGTACACGTCATCGGCCTGCACATTCTCGTAGTTGCCATTGAAGGCCAGCAATTCATTGCGTGAATCAAGATAAACCCGTTCAGGCACATTGCGCAAGTAATACTCATGCGCCGAGCGCTTGAACACATCGGCTTTGACATCGGTCAGGTAATGAAAGCGCAAGACCTTGTCGTGTGCATTCAACCAGTCCTCGGCCTGTGCGCAATCGGGCAGGTACAAACCGACGTGCGCAATCTTGAACAACAGACCAAATCGAATGGTGTGTTCGCGACACAGCATGTAAGGCCGCTCGTCCATGGCGATGCGCGGCTGCAGACTGGCCGCAGCGGCGCCCGCGAAAGGGGCCGCAAGCGCGCACAGCATGGCGAACGTCAAGGCCCGCATCACAGCGCATCCCGCACTTTGCGCACCCAGTATCCAATGTAAGGCAGGTGCTGATAAAACCCTTCGGCACCGTCCCAAAAATCCTGATGAAAAATGATTTTACCCTGCGCGTTGAAACGCAACTGCGTCATGCCGATGGACACTGAATTGATTTCCCGACCCCGCGCGGTGAAGCGCATGGTCATGCGCCAGCGCAGATAATAATCTTCCCGGCTTTTCACCGCGTCAAGAATTTCGACGTCGGTGGCTTCAACCTGGGCGGCGGTTTCCTGCATGTACGGCACCAGCTCATCGATGTCATGAATGATCTTGAAAGTGTCATTGAAATAAAATTCATCGGCGTAACTGGCGCGGATGTTTTCTTCGGTTGCGCCGGTCTTGAAGTGGGTAAAAATGCGTTTGAACGGCGCGGCCGGGTCGTCCGCTTCATGGGTCGCGGGCACCTGTTTGATTTCATCGAAATACTCATCCGCGGTGCGGTTTTTGATGTCCGATGGCTTGCTGCGACAGGCATACATCACCAGCGTTGCAGCCAGAACAAGAATTGCTATCATCCATTTCACGGCGGTATACCCCCTGTTAAGAACAAGATCATGCTATCCCTGCGTGCGTCGAAACGGCGTGAAAAAAACAACGTGATTCTTTCACGCGCTTTTCACCGTTCAATCAATACCATTTGTTGCAGACCATTGATAGGGACAAAGCCCATGTTCAACGCATTCAGAAGCTGGCTGGACAACACACAAGGCGGTGATCGCAGCGCATCCGAGCACGGCGATCACATCGACTGGCTGCGCATTGCACCTTACCTGTTGTTGCATCTAGGCTGCCTTGGGGTCATCTGGACCGGCGTTTCGCCCGTGGCCGTGTGGGTGTGTCTGGGCGCCTACCTGTTGCGCATGTTCGCCATCACCGCCTTCTACCACCGGCACTTTGCCCACAAGACGTTTCAGACCTCACCGGCGATGCGCGTCGTTTTTGCCGCCCTCGGCGCCACCGCCGCGCAACGCGGGCCGTTGTGGTGGGCCGCGCATCACCGCGCACACCACGTGCACGCCGACCGACCCGGCGACGCCCACTCGCCGCGCGAAGGTTTCTGGCACGCGCACGTGAAATGGTTTTTGCTGAAACGGCACTTCGTCACCGACCACGCGCGCGTGCCGGACCTGCTGCACAGCCCGGCGTTGCGCTGGATTGACCGCCACGATTTGTACTTTCCATTGCTCTGGGCCGTGTTGATGTACGCGCTGGGCGCTGCACTGGCAGAGCTTTGGCCCGACAGCGGCACCAGCGGTGCGCAGATGCTGGTGTGGGGCTTTTTCATTTCCACGGTGTTGTCTTCTCACGTGACCTATTGCATCAACTCACTGGGACACGCCTGGGGCTCGCAACCCTACGACACCGGCGATGACAGCCGCAACAACGCCTTGCTGGCGGTGTTGACGCTCGGCGAAGGCTGGCACAACAACCACCACTGTTGTCCAGGCTCAGCGCGCCAGGGTTTTCACTGGTGGCAACTGGACATCAGCTACCTGCTGCTGCGCGCATTGCAGCGACTGGGACTGGTGTGGGACCTGAAACAACCGAACCGCCGATTGCTGGCGAATAAAACCCGGAGACAAAGCGCATGAAAGTGGCCATCATCGGCGGCGGCATATCCGGCCTGATGCTGGCCGAACAACTGCAGGGCACGGTGGATTACACTCTGTATGAACACCACGGCCGCCTCGGCGGTCACAGCGACACCCACCGCGTCACCGTGGCTGGACAAGCCGTGCAGGTGGACACCGGCTTCATCGTATTCAATCGCGCGGCCTATCCGCATTTCAACGCCATGCTGGAGCGCCACGGCGTGGCCTCTGAACCCAGCGACATGAGTTTTGCCGTGAGCAATCGCATCAGCGGCCTGGAATACAACGCCACGCGTTTGAACACGCTGTTCTGCCAGCGCCGCAATCTGCTCAAACCGTCCTTTCTGCGCATGGTTGGCGACATCGTGCGTTTCTATCGCGCAGCGCCGGCGCTGTTGCAACAGGGCAGCGACCAGACCCTGGGTGAATACCTGCAGGAAAAGCGCTATTCCCGCGCCTTCATTGAAGACCACATTGTGCCAATGACCAGCGCGCTGTGGTCGGGCGATTTCGCCACCGTGGAACGATTTCCGCTGCGCTATTTGCTCGCGTTCATGCACAATCACCGCATGCTGCAAGTGAACCGCCGACCCGAATGGCGCACCGTCAGCGGCGGATCACAGCAATACGTCAAGGCCTTAAGTGCCTCGTTGACCGGCGAGCTGCGCACCGGCTGTGCGGTGCGGCGTGTGCGGCGCAGTGCCAATCACGTGTGGATCGACAGCGACGTCGACACGCAACGTTTTGACCACGTGTTCATGGCCTGCCATTCGGATCAGGCGCTGGCCCTGCTACAACACCCGGACCCGATGGAACAATCCGTGCTGGGCGCCATCAAGTACACCGCCAACACCGCCGATCTGCACACCGACGCCCGACTGCTGCCGAAAAATCGCAACGCCTGGGCCAGCTGGAGCGTCAATCGGCACAGCGAAAACTCGCCACACTGCACGGTCAACTATTACATGAATCGCCTGCAAAACCTGGATTGCCCGGAACCGCTGATTGTCAGCCTCAACCAAAGCGAACACATTGACCCGGCGCGGGTGCTGAAAACCCGCCATTACCACCACCCGGTGTACACCCGCGACACGCTGTGGGCGCAGCAACAGCGCGAAGCGCTGCAGGGCCGCAACCGCACCCACTATTGCGGCGCCTATTGGGGCTGGGGATTTCACGAAGACGGCGCGCGCTCCGCCGTTGAAGCGGCGCAGCATTTTTGTCGCACCGCGCTGCAACTGGAGATGGCCAATGTGGCCTGAATCGCTGTGCGACGGACACGTGGTGCATCACCGCCTGGCGCCGCGTGAGCACCGCTTCAAATACGCCATGTGCTGGCTGCTGTTGCCACTGGAACGGCTGGACGCCGTGTGCAAAGCCAACCGCGGCCTGTCGCACAACCGCTTCAACTGGCTGAGCATCCGCGACCGCGATTACGTCAACGACAGCGCACAGCCCATCGCCGAAAAACTGCAGAACTGGCTGCAGCAACGAACCGGTCAGACATTCAACGGTCAGGTGTTGCTGTTCACACACCCCAAATTTCTCGGATTGGGCTTCAATTCAGTGAATTTTTACCTGTGCCATGAACAGCAGCGATTGCGCTACATCGTATCGGAAATCAACAACACCCCCTGGGGCGAAAAGCACCTGTATCTGCACCGCTGTGATGACGACGCTGCACACATTGAAGACCGCTTTGACAAACGCTTTCACATCTCGCCGTTCATCGGCATGGACATCCGCTATGAATGGCATTTCCGCCTGCGCGGTGACCGCTTCGATGTGCACATGCGCCTGCACCACGGCAGCGGAGAATTACTGCGCGTGCGGATGCGCACCCGCACCCGGCCCCTGGCCGAAACCTCGCTGACACGCTTCATCACACGACGGCCTATGCAGGGCGTCAAGATGTGGCTGGCGATCTACTGGCAGGCGCTGAAGCTGTGGCTCAAAGGCACACCGGTGCACGACCACCCCGACACATCCCGGCGCGCGCACCCGCGCGCCGGGCAAAGCAACCATGGAGACTCTCATGAATGACCACGAACTGACCGGCGCACAGCGGCCGGCCCCAAGCGACACCTGGCTGGACCGCGGCATCCGTCGCCGGGTGTTGCAACAGCTGCAAGCCATTCAAGGCGCCTCGCTGACCGTGCGCGATGCCCACGGCCAACACCGCTTTGGCGATGCCGACAGCGATCTTTGTGCCAGCATCCGCATACACGATGCGGGCTTTTATCGCGCGGTGGCCCTTGCCGGCAGCAACGGCGCCGCCGAATCGTTCATGCACGGGGGCTGGCAATGCGACGATCTGACCGCGCTGATCCGCGTGTTTGTGCGCAACCGCGAACTGCTCGACGGCCTGGAAGGCGGCAGCGCCTGGCTGCGCAACGCCCTGTTGAAATTCACCCTGCTGCTGAATCGCAACACCCGTCAGGGCGCGCGCCGCAACATCGCCAGACATTACGACCTCGGCAACGACCTGTTCAAGTTGTTTCTCGATGAACACCTGATGTACTCATCGGCCATCTATCGCCACGCGCACGATGACCTGGAAAGCGCCAGTCAACACAAGTTGCACACCATCGCGGAAAAACTCGACGTCGGCGCCAACGACCACGTGCTGGAAATCGGCACCGGCTGGGGCGGTTTGGCTGTGTATTTGGCGCAAACGCGCGGCTGTCGGGTCACCACCACCACCATTTCCTCTGAACAACACCGGCACGCTCAGGCGCTGGTGCAGCAACTCGGCCTGACCGATCGGGTGACGGTGCTGCAACAGGACTATCGCGCCTTGCAGGGCCAGTACGACAAACTGGTGTCGGTGGAAATGATTGAGGCCGTGGGGCATCAATACCTGGACAATTATTTGCGCCGCTGCGACGCCCTGCTCAAGCCCGACGGTCTGGCGTTGATCCAGGCCATCACCATCGAGGATCACCGCTACCAGCAGGCGCTGCGCAGCGTGGATTTCATCAAGAAACACATCTTCCCGGGCAGTTTCATTCCATCCATCGGCGCGATTCTGCACAGCAACGCGCGCAACACCCAAATGCGCCTGATTCATCTGGAAGATTTCGGTGCCAGTTACGCGCGCACACTGGCCGACTGGCGCGCACGCTTCACCCACAATCTGCAGGCCGTCAGTGATCTGGGCTACAGCCGCGAATTTCAGCGCATGTGGCTGTTCTACCTGTGCTATTGCGAAGGCGGCTTCATTGAAAAAGCCATCGGCTGCGCGCACCTGCTGCTGGCCAAGCCGGGCAACCGGCGCGATCAGTTGCTGGCCTGCAAATGAACCACCGCGCGCTCAATTTTGTGTTGTTCCAGCTGCTCTGGCCGTGCTGCATTTTTGGCGTGCAGTATCGTCAGATGTGGCCGGCCATCGCCGTCGCCATTGCCCTGGCGGTGGTGACGCTGCGCCCGTCCACGCGCAAGGACAACGACCTGACCTATCTGTGCCTGTGCCTGGGCGCCGGATTTTTGATCGACAGCCTGCTGGCCGGCGGCGGCTGGATCGACTATTTTTATGATTTTGGCATCGACGCCGTGGCGCCGTGGTGGATTGTTTTGTTGTGGGCCGGTTTTGCCCTGACATTGAACCACTCGCTGCTGTGGTTGATGCTTAAACCTCTGATCGGCTGGCCGCTGCTACTCATCGGCGCGCCGTTGTCCTATCTGGCGGCCGCGCGCATCGGCGCCATCGATGTGCGTGAACCGTGGCTGGCCTTGCCGCTGATTTCACTGGCCTGGGGTGCGCTGTACGCCGTCCTGCGCGTCATTCACCGCAACCACCCGGCGCCTGCCCATGGCCATTGATTCGCCGCTGTTGCAGGCCGCCTGGCTGTGCCTGATACTGCAAAGCGCGGCCTTTGCGTGGCAATGGCGCACGCGCAACACCGACATTGTTGACATCGCCTGGACGCTGTCGGTGATTGGCAGCGCCCTGTTGTATTTTCTTCATCGACCGCCTACAGCCCCGTTGGCCTGGTTGATCTGGCTGTTTCCGGTGGGCTGGTACGCGCGCCTGGCCTGGCATTTGATTTTGCGCTATGACGTCAACAGCGAGGACAGTCGCTACCGCCACCTGCGCGCGCACTGGCACCGCCACACACAATTCAAGCTGGCGCTGTTCTTTTTATTTCAGGCAGGGCTGGGCTGGCTGTTTGCCCTGCCGGCGTACTGGCTGGCGCAGGCCAGCACGGCGTTTAACTGGGTGCATGGTTTGAGCATTGCATTCGGCTGCATGGCGCTGGCCGGCGTCACCCTGGCCGATCACCAGTTGCGCCGTTTCAAACAGCAACACCGCGGCACCGACGCGGTGTGCGACGTCGGCCTGTGGCGCTATTCCCGCCACCCCAATTATTTTTTTGAATGGCTGCACTGGTTTGTGTACCCAGTGTTTCTGTACAACAGTGAATACCTGTATTTGGCGCTGCTGTACCCACCGCTGATGCTGTTGTTCCTGCTCAAGCTGACCGGCATTCCATTCGCCGAACAACAGGCACTGAAGAACCGAGGAGACAAATACCGTGAATACCAAAACCGAACCAACAAATTTTTCCCGGGTCAGCCAGCCGCTGACCCGCAAACTGACCGAATGGGTTGAGCGCGGCCGGCTGCCGGATGCGCTGGTGCGCTTCGGCATCCGCTCGCTGGTCAAGCGCCGCCTGCGCGATGAGCACGCCGACGATCCGGCGGCCGCCGCTGAGCGCTATCACCGTTTCTGGCAGACCCTGCAACGCGCGCCGTTGGCCATCGAAACCGACAAAGCCAATGAACAGCACTACGAAGTCGATGCGCGCTTTTATCAGCACGCGCTGGGCCAACACAAGAAATATTCCTGCTGTTATTTCGCCGACGGCGACGATCTGGACGCCGCCGAGGCGCGCATGCTGTCGCTGACCATGCAGCGCGCTCAGCTCAGCGATGGACAGGACATACTGGAACTGGGTTGCGGCTGGGGTTCTTTGACACTTGCCATGGCGCAAAAATATCCACAGGCCAGCATCACCGCCGTGTCCAATTCCAATTCCCAGCGTCTGCACATCCTCGCCGAAGCCCAACGGCTGGGTTTGAACAACGTGCACGTGATCACCTGCGACATCAACGCCTTTGAACCGGCGCAGGTGTTTGACCGCGTGGTCTCGGTGGAGATGTTTGAACACGTGCGCAACTATGAAACCCTGTTTTCAAACATTCGCCATTGGCTCAAAAACGATGGTCTGTTGTTCATCCACGTGTTCTGCCACCGCCACTTGATGTATCCCTTTGAAGATCAGGGCGACGACGACTGGATGGCGCGGTATTTTTTCAGCGGCGGGCAAATGCCGGCTGCAGACACGTTTCTGCACTTTCAGAAACACCTGAACATACAGCGCCGCTGGTTGATCGGTGGCGAACATTATCAAAAAACCGCCAACGCCTGGCTGCAAAACATGGATAATAACAAAGCCGCCATCCTGCAGCTGTTCAAACAGCTGTATGGCGAAGACGCCGGTCTCTGGGTGCAGCGCTGGCGCGTGTTTTTCATGGCCTGCGCCGAATTGTTCGGATACCGGGGCGGGCGAGAATGGATGGTGGGACATTACCTGTTTAAACCCAACGACTGATTCATGCAGAAAAAAAACGACAGCGGCATTTTAAGCAAACTCAGCAAGGTGTTGTTCATCCAGCTGATTTTCATCTCATTGGCCACGGTGGGCGGTGTGTTCGGTGCCGCCAAAGTGGTGGAAGACGTGTTGATACGCGAAGCGCTCGAGGGCGAGGCTGAATTTTTCTGGAATCACCGCGTGGCCAATCCGGATTTTGCCCTGCCCAGCACCATGAATCTGACCGGCTATCTGGTGGAAAACAACGACTATTCCGCGGTGCCGCCTGAATTCAGAGACATGCAATCAAATTATCAACGCCTGCCGTTGAATCGCAAACACCCGATTGTGTATCTGACCGAGCGCGACGGCGCGCAGTTGTTTCTGGTGTTTGAAGAAGCGCAGGTGGCCCGATTGGCGCTGTTTTTCGGCATCACGCCGTTGGCAGTGGTGCTGCTGGCGATTTATCTGCCGGCCTTCATGTCTTACTGGCTGTCCAAACGCGCCATCTCTCCGGTGCTACAATTGGTCGGTGCGATAGAATCGGTGGACACCAGCAAAAAACAGTTCACCCCTCCGGATTTGTCAGAGGTCAAAACCACCGGCAACCCGGAAGTCGCCACCCTGGTCGACACCTTCATCGATTATTCGCAGCGCATGGCGCGGTTCATCGCCCGCGAGCGCAATTTTTCACGCTATGCCAGCCACGAATTGCGCACCCCGCTGACGGTGCTCAAAGGCTCGTTGTCGCTGCTGGAAAAACACCAGTTGCCGCACGCCAGCGCGCGCGTCGTTAAACGCATGCAGCCCATGATCGATGACATGCAATCGTTGATCGAATCGCTGCTGCTGCTGTCGCGTGAACAAAACATTGTGCTGTCTGAAGAGGCCATCGTGGTCAACGACCTGACCCGCGCAACGGCGCGGCAAACCTTGCGTGCCTTCAAAGATTCCGGCCTGCAACTGAACTTCACCAACCGCTGCGTGATGCAGGCGCATCTGCCCGAACAGCTGTTCAGTGTGGTGATCACCAACCTGGTGCGCAACGCCTGCCTGTACAGCGAGGATGGCAGCGCCATTGACATTGAGATTGGCGAGGGCACCGTACACATCACCGATTACGGCAAAGGCATGTCGGATGAACAGATGCAGCAGATCTTTGAACCGTTTTATCGCGCCGATGAGCACGGCGACGCGCGGGGATTTGGACTCGGCTTGTCGATTGTCAACACCATCTGCGAGCAGTGTGGCTGGCAGATCGAGTTTAAATCCAAAGTGGCGCAGGGCACCACCGCAACGCTGCGTCTGAATCAATTTGAGGTGATCGGTTCGGTGTGACCGGATGCCGGCATCCGGCCGGCGTTATTGCGGCGCTTCCAGCTTGACGCCCATGCCGGGCACGGTGTGCAGCAGCGCCGTCTCAAACGGTTTGTCTATGGCCTTGCGCAGCAGGTAGAGATGCGAACGCAGCGCGTCCGAATCGGGCGCGCCCTCGCCCCACAGGGCCTCACTGAGGGCTTCCTTGGAAATGACGATGCCGGGTTTTTTCATCAACACCTTAAGGATCTCCATGCCGGTGGGCGAGACTTTCAACAACTCGCCTTCGCGGGTCACCCGCAAGGCGTCCTGATCAAATTCCAGATCCCCCACCACCAGCAGCCGGTTGTCCAACTCACCGCGGTAACGGCGGATCAATGACTGCAAGCGGGCAATCAATTCTTCCGGATCAAAAGGCTTGACCAGATAATCGTCCGACCCCTTGCGAAACCCCTGCAATTTGTCCTGCTGTGAATCGCGCGCGGTCAGCATCAGCACCGGCACGTCCGAATGCGCGTCCTGGCGCAGTTTTTCACACAACTGGAAACCGTCCATGCCCGGCAACATGATGTCAAGCACCAGCGCGTCGTAGCGGTTGGTCACGGCCAGGTGCAAACCGGTCACACCGTCCATCGCATAGTCCACCTCAAAGCCAGCAAACTGCAGATTTTCGCCGATGGTCTCGGCCAGTTCCTTGTGATCTTCAACGATCAATACACACGGGTTCTTCATGTGCACAGTATAGCCTAATTCGCGCACTTCACCAGCGCCTGTTGACACTATTTAACCCGGGTTTACATTGCCATTTGCGCAATCGCCTGCAGGCCCTGTCGGCACCCGCTCCAATAGGATTCGCCGAATAAATTGTAGTGATTGAGGCGGTGATACAGGTTGTAGATGATTTGTTTGCGGGGATGCGTTTCGTCCAATGGATACTGCGCTTCATAAGCGCGATAAAACACCGCTGGAAAACCCCCGAACAGGGCAGTCATGGCCACATCGGCCGAGCGGTCGCCGCAATACACCGCCGGGTCAATCAACCACACGTCCTGGTCACTGAACAGCACGTTGCCGGACCACAGATCGCCGTGCAGCAGAGAAGCGTGTGCGGTGTGCGCGTTGAGAAAATCCACCAGCCAGGCACCGGCGTCCTTAAGCACCCTTTCGGCGAAATCCCGCCGCTCGGGCTGTGCAATGCGGCGGCTTTGAAACAGCAGACGGCGGTGCAAAAAGAATGTGCCCCAATCAGCGCACGGTGTGTTGCATTGAGGCGCCAGGCCAATGAAATTGTCTTCTGCCCAACCCCACTGCGGCCAGTGCACCCGATGCAACTGCGCCAGGGCGCGCCCCAAGGTGGCCCACTGCGCTTCACTGGGCGTGCACTGCAGAATGTTTTGCAGCACCAGCCGCCCGGCATCGACCGAGTGCACCTGTGGCACAGAGAGGCCCTGGATGCCGTGATTCGCGATGCAATCGCGCAACGCCTGCAATGAACGCGCTTCCTGAATCAGGGCCTCATTGCCCGCTGAATGGGTCTTGATGAATGGCAAGGCGGCACCTCCCGATCACACGCAGCATGCATTGTGACACGTTCCAAGCCGCAGACCAACCACGCAGCGTCAGAAATTGAAACCGTGATCGAAAA
This sequence comes from Marinicellaceae bacterium, assembly GCA_050303435.1. Classification (GTDB taxonomy): domain Bacteria; phylum Pseudomonadota; class Gammaproteobacteria; order Xanthomonadales; family Marinicellaceae; genus JBNLBT01. Next base: position 12,386 of record JBNLBT010000043.1, on the reverse strand, counting down.
TCACTTCGCTGGCAGGCAAATCATCGGCACCCATCATGACCCGGCTGGCCGGTCGCAATTGGCCATCAAGGTCAAACAATACATTGACGTCTGGGGCCCGTTTGAATTGTGCGTTGCTGAACGCGGAATTGAGCAAATGCACCACGCCATTGTCGCCGTCCACGAACGGCACCGTGCTGATGATCGAACCGGTTTCCAGACCGGTGAGAATTTGTACATTGGGCAGGTCGGTGTAGACAATGCTGTTCACTTCATACAGAGCCACTGTGCCGCTGTGCAACACATTGTTACTCGAATCAGACACATTCGACAACGACACCAGTTGGACCACCCGAGCCAGTGCATTCATTGAATCATTGATCAACATGTTGCCTTTGAGCACTGTGTTTGCCACCAGTGAATGTTCGATTTGCAGTGCATATTTGCCACCGAAACCTCCGCCCTGGTCCAGCACCAGCACGGTGTTGTGCCACAGGTGCAGATTTTGACTGAATGACCCGATCAAGACACCGGTATTGACGCTGATCAAGGCGTTGTTGCGCAGCCAGGATTGGCCGATACCGTCCTGATCCATGAAACGCATGATCAATGCCAGACCGTTTTCGCCATCAAGAATTTCTATGTGATTGCCTTCCATTTGCATGGTGTTGATGTGATCCAGGCTGAGGCCCACACCACCGGCCAAATTGCTGACGCGGTTGCCTCGCAACTGCAAGCCCTCGAGATAACTCAATTTCATTCCGGCGAATTGCATGCCCTCGCTGTAATCCAAGACCTCATTGTCTTTGATCACTACGCCGTTGGCCATGAACTGACTGACTGCAGACATGGCCAGCGCCCCGCCGCCGGACTCAAAGCGGTTGCCGGTAATCTGAATATCAGAAAAGCCACTGGTCGATTCCACTGAAATGGTGTAATTTTCCGACACGCCTGCGGCAGCCGAAACCGGGTGGGATATCAATTCATTGTCAACAATGTTCACATCAGACGTGCCGCCCGTCAGCATCAGTATGCGCGTGAAATCGCCTGTGCCGGTAGATTGCCAGATCAGATTGCCAATGTCGATGCCGCTGACGCCGTCCAGTTTCAACAGCCAATTCTGCCCGGCGTGCGGCGCGGCAAAATGCAGATGCGCGGGGTCATCCGGTTCCAGTGAAGCAATGGACAGGCGGGCTTCCGGATCACCGGTGCGCAGCAACTGATCCAGCACCACGTGCACCTCATGGCTGCCCGGTTTGAGCATGAATTTGATGTCCGCGTCCATACCGGCGGTTTCGAGCGCCGCCACGGCGTCCTGCAAATCAAGGAAATCAGCAGGCGCAGGCCCAATCACATAGCTGCCCGACATCGGCGCTGGCGGCGTACCGGCTTGCACACCCTGAGTAATTACCGCTAAAAATGCAATCAGAATCTTCATGGTGCCCCCACATTGTCATCAAAGCCAACGACATAAATCACATCCGGTAAAGCCGCGTCGTCGGCACCCGGTCGATGCTGGGTGCCGGGCCGCAGCGCGCCGTCGATGTCTCGCAGCACCGCGGCATTGGCCGGCATCAGCAAAGCGGGATCGGCCAGTGACTTCGAATCCAGGTGCAAATCCCCCGCGCCCGGATCAATGAAATCCACGGCTCGAAATTTTGAAGACGCATCCAGACCGGTGCCACTGCGGTAATCGTCAAAAGACGCGTACAGGGTGGAATCCAGCATAAAACCATCGCCGTCGACGTCGAACATGAGGTTGTGATCGGAGGCACTGAACAGACCGCTGTCGGTCACACTGATGACCCGGGTGTCGTCGACGGTGCTCAGATTGATCAATACATTGCCGCGCATCTCCACGCCACCGGCCACGCTGCTGTTGCTTTCAATCGCACTGCTGAACGCCACATTAGACAAGACGCCGGTCAACAACACGCTGTTGCTGAGCAGCGAAACCTGATCGTTCTGACCGGTCAATTGCACGCCGAACTTGGTCGCCTGAATGAAATTGTTGCGCACCACCGTTTGCGTTTCGCCCTGCAGGTTGCTGCTCAAAAGACGCACCGCGTAGCTGTGGCCACCCCCGTTCAAATGCAGTTTATTGCGGGTGAACTCAAGGTCATTGACGTGGTTAAATTGCAGTCCATGGGCGTGTTGATTGGACAATTGCACCGTGTTGTTGTTGAAGACCACATTGGTGGCATACTTGACTTCCGTCGCCCGCGTGTTGCCCAGTGCGGTTTGATCGATCAACACGTTGTCAGAAAAAATGATGTGCTGCAAACCATTGGTTTCACTGGACGCAAGATACAGCGCCGCTCCGCCGGATATGAAATCGTTGTTGCGAATTTCCAGACCGTCGATGAAGGTTTCGTTGAGCTGACTGATCAGCGAGATGTCGTTTTGTTGCGCCACCACACTCACCGCGTGTGCGGTGAAGCTGTTGTCAAAAATATTGATGTCTTGGCCGCCGTCGTAAAATGCAATGGCGGTGGTCAGATCGCTGCTGCCAAACACCGTGAACTCCAGCGCCGCGATGTCGACAAAACGGGCATTGTTGATGCGAATGATCCAGTTGTCGCCGGCGCTCACCGGCGTGTGACTCAATTTCGCCCGGTCGCCGGCGTCAGCGGAGGCGATCAACAGGCGGGCTTCGGGATTGCCGGTGCGCACCATCGGATTGATCTGCACGTGCGTTTCATGGTGCCCGGGCACCAGCAACAATTCCACATCATCGTTGATGCCGTGCAATTCGATCTGCTCCAGGGCCGTTTGCAGGTCGGGAAAATCCGTTGAACCGCCCGCACCCACCAGAAAATGACCGGCCAGCCCGGTGCCCCCGGCGCCCGCCTGACTGAACCAAAACAAACCCACCAACAGCCACGCCGACGCGCGCAGCTTCACCGCCAATTTTTGCATACCATTCACACTCAATTTGATTGGCGGCCATCCTAGTGAGAAACGCCTGTGAACACATGAATGAGTTCTGAAAGAGTTCTGAAAAGGCGGCTTTACTGCAGTTTCTGCCAGCGCAATTTCAGTTGATCCAGCCCCGGGTTGCCCGCCGCGCCGGGTGAAACGCGCGCCGCCAGTGCGGCCTGCAGATCAATGGCCTGCACATCGCCGGACTTACTTTGGTGGTAGGCATCGCGAAAACCCTGACCGGACTGCACCGCGGCCATGGCGCGGTCGGTGGCCAGCATGTTTTCGCCAATCAGTGCGCGCATGCGCGCGGTGTCAAATTGCAGGGCAGCGATCACCCCGGGCCACAAATCTACGCACTGGCGTGCTGCGCGCAGGCCGCGCAGCAAAGCGCCCTTGCTCAGTTGCAGATCGCGCTGATAACCGCCCGGCAATGACAGCAAGGACAGAATCTGCTGAATCGCGCCGTCCAGCACCGCCACCGAGGCGCGCATCAGTTCGATCACGTCGGGGTTGTTTTTATTGGGCATGATCGATGAACCGGTGCTGTACCCGGGGGCCAGAGTCATGAAACCGAATTCGGCGGTCATGTAAAGGCTCACGTCCCAGGCCCAACGGCGCACATCCAGCATCAATTGCTGCACCCCCTGCAGACACAGCAGTTCATATTTGCCGCGCGAGTTTTGCGCATTCAGCGGATTCAGCTGCAGCCGGTCCAGGCCGATTTTTTGCGCCACCTGCGCGCGCGGCAACGGCCAGGCCGATCCAAAACCGGCGGCGCTGCCCAAGGGCGATGAGCGCAATTGCCGGGCCACCGCGTCCAGCCAGTCCACGTCATCCATTGCGCCTTCGGCGTAGCCCGCCAGCCACACCGCCAGGGTGGTCGGCATGGCCTGCTGCAAATGCGTGTAACCCGGCATCGGCGTGTGCACATGGGCCTCGGCGCGCTCCAGCAAACAGGCGGCGGCCTGCAAGGCGCTGCTGCGCAGCCCGCGCAGTTGCTCCAACATATACAGACGCAGACAGGCCAGCACCTGGTCGTTGCGCGAACGCCCGGTGTGCACTTTGCGGCCCACCTCGCCGAGTTCACGGGTGAGGTGCCATTCAATCGCTGAATGGCCGTCCTCAAAACGCGCATCAAGTTGAAAATCACCGCAGGCAAAGGCCGCGGACAGGCGTTCAAGGGCGGCCAGTGTGGACTGCACTTCGTGCGCACTGAACACGCCCACCGCGCCCAATCCTTCGACGTGCGCGGCGGTGGCCTGGATGTCGTGCTGGAACAACTCGGCGTCCAGAACCACGTCATCGCCGGCGAGAAATTCCATCACGCCCGGCGCCATGCGCGCGCCCTCGCGCGACCACAGCACCTTCGGCGCATCGCTGTTGTCATTGTTCACGGGTCAGTCCCTCCAGTTCATCGGCGCTGTGCATCGCCATGTTGAGATTGTGCAGCGCCTGCGAAGCGGCGCCTTTGAGCAAATTGTCCAGTGACGCGGTGATCACGCATTCACCGGGGCGCGCGGCTGAAACCGTGAAACCGCCAATCACCGCGTGCTGGCGACCGGCCACCTGACGGATCTCCGCCGCGGCCTGCTGCACCTGCACCATGGGGCAGTTGGCGTAGTGCTCGGCGTACAGCGCCGCCAGTGCCGGCGCCTCGATCGGTCCGTCCAGCTGCGCCGCAACGGTCAGGTGGATGCCACGAAAATGCGGCGCCACGTGCGGCATGAAACGCACCGGGTGCTGCAATCGGTGCGATACTTCACGCTCGTGGGTGTGCCCGCTGAGTTTATAGGCCAGCAGATTGTTGCGCAGCCGCGCCGGGTCGTTGCGCTCACAGGGGTGGGTGCCGGCGCCGCTGTGCCCCGACACACCAAACACCGCAGGCGCGCCGATGAGCCGCTCGCGCAGCGGCCACAAGGCCAACTGCGCACCGGTGGCGTAACACCCGGGGTTGGCGATGCGTCGCGCACCGGGCAAAGCCGCGCCATTGGTTTCCGGCTGGCCGTACACCCAATCCGGATCGAAGCGGTGATCGGCGCTCAGATCAATCACCCGCGTGTGCGCGGACAATTCAGCCCACAACGCGCTGTGGCGCGCCGCCAGACCGTCCGGCAAAGCCAGAAACAGCACGTCCGGCGTGCTCTGTGCCAGCGCCTGCAGCGACTGTTCCCGGTAGCACAACTCGGGGTCGGAAAAGCCCTCAACCACATCGGCCACGCGGCTGCCGTGCAGCGAACGTGAAGAAGCGGCCACCAGCTGCAGGCGCGGATGGCCATCCAGCAGGCGGATCAATTCGGCGCCCACGTAGCCACGGGCACCGGCAATGGCACAAGTCAACATGTGTGTTCTCCCGGTTCGGTTAAAGTGGCATCGTCGCGCTCACTGAGCCAGCCGGTTGGCTGATTAAACGCCGCCTGCAAGGCGGCCTGCGCGCGTTCCAGTGGCAGCCCGCAGGCAAAGCCGATCCATCGCCGCTGTGCGTCTTCGGAGCGCAGCGCGCAATCGGCCTGTTTCAGATACCAGGCATTGATCGGGTTGCCGGCGCGCGAACGCCAGTGCAGCGTCGGGTGATGTTCACGCAGCGACTGCCACAGCGCCGCGGCCAGGCCTTCACCCTGGGCCGCCGGGGTCACCGCAAATTTATGCAGAAACGGTCCGAACGGCGTGTCCGTGACCAGCGCCGCGGCGCGGCCGGAGTCCGCCACATGGGCGCCAAGCAGCGGCAACTGCTGCAAAAAGTTCGGCGCAAACCGGCGCTGAAAACTGCCTTCGAACACTGCGGTCAGATTGTTCATGGCCGCGGCGTCCAGGCGATCGTGGCGGTGAATGGCCTCGCCCCGGGTGATGTAGGTGCCGGCCCCCTGATGGGTGAACAATTCACGCACCAGCTGTTCCGGGGACGTGATCGACACCGAATGCCCCGGCCCCATCGGCCGCAACAACTCGTCGATCTGCTGGATCTTCAGGCGCATGCCTGAATGCAGCCAGTCGGCGCGCATCAGTCGCGCCATGTCGTGATTCAGCTGGATGGCGCTGAGGCGTTCACCGCGCGCGTCCAGGACACCGCCGGTGGGGGTCAGAAAGATCACTTTGTCCGGTGAACTGGCCCACACCAGCTCACGGGTGACGACGTCGGCGTTGACGTTGATCACCTGGCCGCCGGGGGTTTCGCCCAGACAGGTCAGCACCGGCACCACGCCCTGATGCGCGGCTTCACGAATGGCGTCCAGATGCACGCGTTTGACTTCACCGACCAGCCCCAGGGTCGCCGCGTCCTGCAATTCGCATTCGAACACGCCGTGCACGATGCCCTGCGCGCGCACCCCCTGCTGTTCCAGGGCCCGCACCAGGGTGCGGTTGACCGCGTACACGGTGGGCCGCAGCACCGCCATGGTGGCCGCGTCGGTGACGCGCAGGCCGTTGACCCGCCGCGTCTCCACACCGGCCTCGGCCAGCGCGCGGTCAATCTGCACGCCGGCGCCGTGCAGCACCACCGGCAACAGGCCCAGCTGCGCCAGCGTCGCCAGCGCAGTGGCCAAGGCCTCGCAATCGCTGTCAATGATCCCCCCGCCGACTTTGATCACGGCAAACCGCAAGGCATCGTCGGCGCGAAAACGGCTCAGGTAGTGGCGCGCCTCGCGGCTGTGGGTCATTTGCGCCAGGGCCACATCCAACACCGGGTTGCGCGCGTTCATGCCAACACCTGCGCGTAGCGCTGATGGCACAGAATCAATTGCGCCACTTCCACCCATTCATCCACCGTGTGCGCTTGCGCGATGTGACCGGGACCGAGCACCAGCGCCGGCAGACCCGCGGCTGAAAACAGCGCCGCTTCGGTCCAGAAATTCACGTCCGCGGCCACTGGCCAGTTGACGCGCATACAAAAGGCCGCGCTGGCGTCTTTTAAGGCAGCCTCCAGCGGCAACGGCGGCGCCAGCAGGCTGTGATGCCATTCGGCCTGAGACCCACCGGGCAAGCCAATGAACCGGTGGTACATCCCCAGCGGATCTTCACCGGGCGGCACACGCACCGAAAAGCCCAATTCACAGTGCTCGGCGATCATGTTGTTCTTGGCGCCGCCGCGCACCGATCCGGCGTTGAAGCCGGGGCCGGACGGGTTGTCTTCGCTGCACTCGGCCGCGGCCTCTGCCAGCGCGGCCTGCAGCCAGTGCATGGCGCGATGAATGGCGTTACCGGCCAGCGTATCGGGTTGCGATGAATGGCCACTGAGGCCGCTGAAGCGCCCGTGCGCGGACACGTAGCCGCGGTGTTGCAGCACCGCGCTGGCCCCGGTGGGCTCGGCCACCACCACCTGGCTAAAGTTTGATAAATCGTGGTCGCAGATGAATTGTTCCACGCAGCAGTTGTCGGCGCCTTCTTCATCCGAAGTGAACAGCACCGCCATGTCCGCGTCGCTGGTTTCGGCCAGCGCCATCAGACACGCCGCCGCGCCCTTGATGTCGCAGGCGCCGCGGCCGTACACACGATCCCCCACCCGGGTCATCGCCAGCGGCTCATGCTGCCAGGCGCCGACCACCGGCACCGTGTCCAGATGCACATTGAACAACACCTCGGGGTGGCCGCGCAGCGCGTAGAATGACAGATGTCCGGCGCCGTAATCCGACAATTCCACCTCAAAGCCGTGCGCGCGAAAATGCGCCTGCAGTTCCACGTACAGCGGATCAAAGGGCGAAATGCTGCGCGGTGGATTGCAGGTGTCCTGGGCCAACAAAAAACCCAGGTGTTTTAAGATCAATGCTTCAACGCTCATGCCTGTCTCCGAATGCGGTTGGCCAGCTGGGTGCACTGCCCGCTGAGCCGGATGAAACCGATCGCCTGTTGCGCTGACCAGCCGGCCGACTGCGCGTACACTGAATTCTCGTCGTGGATCAGGAACGGCGAAGACACCGCGGTGGCCAGCACCTCACCACCGTGGCTTTGCAGCAACACCTCGCCGGTCAGGTGCGACTGCGCGCTGCGCAGATAGGCCTCCAGATCGGTTTTGTGCGGGTCATGGAAATAGCCCTGGTACACCAGCTCCGCCCAGCGCGCCGAAACGGTGTCGCGAAATTCATTTTGCCAGCGCGTGTTGACCGCGTCTTCCAGCGCCCGGTGCGCCGCCATCAGGCCGTCGATGCCCGGGCATTCAAACACGATGCGGCCTTTCAGTCCGACGCTGACATCGCCGGTGTAGATGTGCCGCCCGCAGCCGTAACCGCCGAGCGCGCGGTTGAGCCGCTGCAACAGTTCGATCCCGGGCAGGGCGTGGCCGTTCAAACTGACCGCCTCACCGCGTTCGAATCCAATCGTCCAATGGCCCGGTGTTTCCGGCCATTCGGCGCGCGGCCGCACCCACAAACGGGCCGACTCATCGGGCGCTTCAAAGGCGTCAATTTCTCCCCCGGAGAGGGTCACTCCGAGCACATTTTCATTGATGGAATAACGCCGGTGCTGATCCGACATGACCACACCCGCTTCGGCCAATACGGCCAGCTCATGCGCGCGCACCGGTCCTGAGTGCGTGTCCTGCAGATCGCGCACCGGCGCGTGGATGCTGTACTCGCCCAGCGACAGCACGGTCTGATCAAAACGGAACTGGTCATTGCCCATGGCGGTGCAGCCGTGGGCGAAATGCCGCGTGCCCAGTTCATCGCACAACTGCAGACACAGGCGCACGATCAGATAGCGGTCTGAACACAGCAGCGGATAGGCGCCGCGCATGCGCGCCCCAGCCTGCACCAGCGGCACCGCGATTTCCTGCCAGATTGCCTCGGCGCCGTCCAGTTCGTGGTGTTCACAGGCACCCAACTGCCTGGCCAGTGAACGCATCGCCGCCTTGTCTTCTTCACTGACCCCGCCGGTGTCGACAAACACGGTGTGCACCTGCCAGCCGGCCTGCACCAGTGTGTGCAGACAATACGCGGTGTCCAGGCCACCGGAAAAGGCCAGCACCAGCGCCCCGCCGCTCACGCCGCACCTCCGGGCGCTGCGCTGCCCAACAGTTTGAGCAACAGCGCCTTTTGCGTGTGCAAACGGTTCTCGGCCTCGTCGATGGCCACGCAATACGACGCGTCCAGCACCGCGTCGCTGGCTTTGACGTTGCGCCGCAGCGGCAGACAGTGACTGAATTTGGCGGCGTGGGTTTTCGCCATTTTGTCCTCATCCACCATGAAATGTGTGTATTGGGCATTCAGCACCGACTGCGCTGCAGGCTGTCCGTACAGCGGCAGCGCGCCCCAGCTTTTGGCGTAGACAAAATGGCTGGACTGATAGGCGCTGTCGATGTTGTGGGTGATTTTGAGTTCGGACCCGTGCACGTTGCATTGCTGCTGGGCAAAATCCAGATAGCGCGCGTCCGGCAGGTAAGCGTCTTCCGGAATCAACAGGGTCACGTCAAAGCCGCATTTGCTGGCAATCATCAACGCCGAATTGGCCACCGCGGTGTTCAGCGGTTTCGGGTGTGGCACCCAGGTGAGCAAAAACTTCTTGTCGCGAAACGATTCAAACTGCTCACGCAAAGTCATCATCAGCGCCAGTTCCTGGCACGGATGCACAATGGTTTCCATGTTCACCACCGGCACCGTGGCGTATTTCGCCAGCGCCTTGATCGGCGCATCCTGCCGCTCCTTGGGCCAATCCTTGAAGGCCGGAAAAGCGCGCATGCCAATGATGTCCACATAGCGTGACAGCACCTGGGCCACCTCGCTGATGTGTTCTTCGGCATCACCGGTCATCAGCGCGCCGGCATCGAATTCAATGCCCCAGGCCCCCTGCCCGGGCTGCAACACCAGCGCCACACCGCCCAACTGCTGCATGCCCAGTTCGAACGAGGCGCGGGTGCGCATCGAGGGATTGAAAAACAACAAGGCCATGGATTTATTTTCCAGCGCCTTGTTGTGCGGATTTTTTTTCAGGTGCACGGCGGTGTCAATGAGACCGTTCAGTTCGTTCAAAGACCAGTCTTCTGTGCTGAGAAAATGTTTGATCATCTGCATTCTTCCGGCTGAGGCCAAAAACACCGGGCATTAAAAAACCCGGCTCTTTGGCCGGGTTTTTAAAAATTCTTTTTTTTACACGCCTAGCCAAAGAGCCCAATTCGTTGCTCACGGCGGCGGCGCACAGACGCGGTCACATTCAACGGCTTGTGATTTGTAACTGCTGTGTTGTGTGACGGTGTTTTCATCGGTTCTGTGCTTTGCTTGAGCGTCAATATAGCACGCCGTTCTCATCTCAACAAGCGCAATGTTTGACTTTTTTCCAAACCATCAACAGACCACCGATGCACGCCTTCAGCGACGCCGCGGCGGGGTGTCTCGATGGGCGGCCAGCAGCGGCGCAAAACGTTCGGGATCGACCGGCTTGTGCGGCGCATCGGCGTGCATCGGGTGTTTGGCCAGCTGCGCCTGCGGGCGGGTCGGACGCGGTTGAAAGCCGCCACCGCAATTGGGGCACACGTTGTGCAGCACCTCATCCACGCAGTCGCGACAAAAGGTGCACTCATAACTGCAGATCATGGCTGCATCGCTGTCGTTTGGCAAGGCACAGGCGCAGTGTTCACAGGCGGGTTTTAATTGCAGCATCACGGTCTCCAGCCAGGCAAAGAATCACGCGCCATTGTGACACAACAACGCCCGCATCACCAGTCTGCAGCGATGCGCCCGGCGCGGTGCAGGATGGACATTGCCGGGCTTGACTATATAATGCAGCCTAACGCCGCCAAACCGTGACATGCCGAACAACACACAGCCACAGTTCATGCCCGCACTGCACGCCCTCAGGGGCGCGGCGGCGCTGTGGGTGGTGCTGTTCCACGCCTGGCATTTCAGCGGCGCCAGCGATGGGCCGCTCAGTGGTCTGATGAAACTGGGCTGGCTCGGGGTGCATCTGTTTTATGCGCTGTCGGCGTTTTTGCTCGGCCGCATCTATTTACAGCAACGCCAGTCCGGCCACTGGCGCGTCGGCGTGTTTTTCAAAAAAAGGGCTTTGCGCATTTTCCCGGCGTATCACCTGCAACTGCTGGTGATACTGCTTCTCGCCGCCCTGGGCGTGCATTATCGATGGCCTTCGACCAGCGATCTGCTGGCCCACGTTGCGATGTTTTTCAACCTGCCACCGACCCACACCCAGCCGCTCAACGGGGTGTGGTGGACCCTGCCCGTGGAGTTCGCCTTTTACTTGCTGCTGCCGGCCTTGATGTGGCTGATGCAACGCCACGGTGTGTGGCTGCTGTTGCTGCTTGGCTGCGCGGTGACCTGGCTGTATCGCGGCGCGTTCTGGTCGGCCACGCAACCGCCCAATGCCATACTCGTCGGCCAGTTGCCCGGTGTGTTCATCGTCTTTGTGCTGGGACTCATCGCCGCGCAACTGACCTTGCATGAACACTGGACGCGCTGTGGCTATAAAACCGCACTGGCCGCGCTCGGCGCCGGCGCGTTGTGGGGTCGTGTCCTGTTGCACACGGACAATTACTGGAGCGGCAGTCTGTTGATGGTGTTTTGGGAAAGCCTCAACGCGGCGATCATTGTGGTTTTGATCGTGGCCCTGCACCGCATGCAGCACGTCTGGCTGAACAACCGCTTGACCCAGATGCTGGGGGATTTAAGTTACGGCATTTACCTGTGGCATCTGCCGGTGATGTTGCTGCTCAAAGACCGCATCCAGCACACCGGCGCGCTGTTCTGCGCCACCCTCGGCGGCACCCTTGTTCTGGCCTGGCTGTCCTATCACGGGCTGGAGAAACGCTGCATGCGCGGCACAAAAAAAGGGGCTCAAAGAGCCCCTTAGTTGTGCGTCCCCGGATTGACTTAATCCAGGAATTCGGTCCAGCCGTTGGTCCAGGCGTTGGTTTTGGACTGGAATGCACCGAGGTAGTCAACCTTGTCAAAAAAGTCGCCCCAGGTGCTCGGGTCGATGGCCAGGCCGCCCGGTGTGTTGGCGGTCGGATACACGCCGTCCAGTGCCGGGTTGCCCACCGCGTTGCCGCTTTGCGCCTGGAAGAACGACTGCACGGTGAACGCGTCGCCGGCTTCTTCTTCAAAGTTTTGCGCGCAGCTGATCAGCGTGTTCTGCATGGTCAGGGTGCCGCTCAGGGCGTTGGGCTGGCCGGCGGCCGCAAACGTGGCGTCCGAGTCGATGTCCAGACAGATTTCAAAACCGGTCACGATCACGTTGGTGAAGTTGGCACCGGTGCCGCGACGCAACACCATGCCGGTGGTGGTTTTATTGTCCGACGGCGCGCCAATGAATGTGGCGTTGGCGATGCGCGGCTGTGAGCGCGGGCTGGCGTCGTTGTTGTCTTCGAAGTTGTCCGCCTCAATGCCGCGTTCTTTGTCGTTGGCGGGATTGGGGTCCTGCTTCACCAGCACGTACTGCACCGAGCCGTCCCAGCCGTGGGTCCAGTCCAGCGAATCGTCTTTGATGCCGGTCAACACCACGTGTTTGGCATTGACGGTGCCACCGAAAAATTCGATGCCGTCGTCTTC
>JBNLBT010000042.1:0-25927 GCA_050303435.1 Marinicellaceae bacterium | reverse complement strand
CCGCCTACCGGATGTTGGATGAGGCGCAATTGCGCGACGTGCGCTCCGCGTTCAATGACCACGCCTGGATGCTGGCCACTCTGCCTGAAAAATCCTGCCGCAACGGTGAACGCGCGTGGCGCATTTTTTCACGGCTGGAGGCCCAATACGGCAACGACGAACCGATGCCGTGGGCGTATTGGGACACCAAAGCCGCGGTGCTGGCAGAAATCTCGGAATTCAATGACGCCGTGGACATCCAGGCCTGGGTGGTGTCTTCGGTGTGTGACATTGAATCGCCAGATCAGGCACTGCCGCTGGAATCGGCCGATGCAACCGAGCTGGACGCGTACATCGCTGCCCAGGACATGCAGGACTACTGCGTTGATTTCATCAAACGCCTGCACGCCTTCAAGCACCGCAACGCCTGGCGCGAGGCGTTGCCCTGACGCAGACGAATGACCCATTTGACTGAACACTGATGAGAAAAATTTATGATTGAATATGTGATGGTGGCGGCCGCAGGACTGGCCATTGGTGGATTGGTGGTGTTTCTGCTGATGCGTGGCAACGCCTCTCAACAATCGGATGCCAGCGTCAAGAAACAACTGGCAGAATATCAGCAACAAGTGGAATCGCATTTTGCCCAGACCGCCGATCTGATCGACGGACTCACCGAAAGCTATCGCAAGGTCTTTGAGCATCTCAATGACAGCGCACGCTCACTTTTGAGCGATGAGCAGATCAATGCACAGATTGAAAATCGTCGACAGCGTTCGGTGACACTCACCTATCTGCAAAAGCCTGAATCGGCCGAACCGCCGAGCAACAAATCGCCTGGCAAGGATTGAATCTGAACCATGCAGCATGAACCGGTGAAGCGGCGCGCGTCGTCGTCACGACGTTTTGTTCGGCTGTTTCACAAATGGTTGGCCATCGTCATCGCTGCGCAGATGCTGCTGTGGATGGCCAGCGGTTTTTTCATGAGTTTCTCCAACATTGACGCGGTGCATGGCGACCATTTGATCGCTGCAACTGAACAACCGCTGAACTGGCCGACTGGTTTGTTGCCGCCGCAGGATCTGGCTCCGCAGTTGCGTGATCGCACCGTGCACACCGTCGAATGGGTGAGTTGGCTGGGACGGCCGGTGTATCGGGTCTCAGGCGATGGATTTAAGGCGCTGTACGACGCCACAGACGGCCGGCCATTGAGCCCGATCGGGCAAGACGCTGCGGCGGCTCTGGTGCGCGCGGCGTACCTGGGTGAAGGCGAGATCGTCGCTGTGGAGTGGCTCGAGAACGACGTGCCGATGGAAGCGCGCGGACGCGCCGCACCGCTGTGGCGGGTGCGCATTGACGATGCCAGCGAAACCACGGTGTATGTGTCCGCCAACAGCGGTCAGGTGGTGGCGGTGCGCAGCGGCTTGTGGCGCTGGTTTGATTTTTTCTGGATGCTGCACATCATGGATTACAGCGAACGCGACGATTTCAATCACCCCTTGCTGTACATTTCAGCCCTTCTTGGCTTGGTGACGGTGCTCAGTGGCGTTACCCTGTTTGTGCAAAACAGCCTGAATCGCCGCCGTCGCAGGAGCGCCTGAGTCCATCCATTCAGTGGTTATTTTCCGCGCGCTCGGGCGCTTGCGCGTCCAGCCAGCTGTGCAAGGTTTCATCGGTCAGTTGCGGGTGTCGCTGTTGCAACAATTCAAACAATCGCTGCGCACGCGCATCCTGGCCCTTTGCCAGCCATAGACGCAGTCGGTCATTGATGGTTTGCCAATACAGGGTTTCATCCTCCTGGGCCTGCAAGGCCGTCAACCAATGCGTCAGGTCTTCTTGTGTGGGCTTGTGTTCTATGAGTTGATTCAGTTGATCCCGTCTTTTGTCTGTCGTTGTAGTGGCCGGGACGGCCGCTGCGTTGTCCTTAAGTTTCATTGTCGCAGCATCATCGTCGCTTGCATCCGCCATGCGCTGCCGGCTCTCTTGCAGGGGCTCAGCCGGTGTGGCTTGCATTTCTTCTTCGACTGCGGATTCGGCGGGTTTGGACGGTGCCGGATGATTCAGGCCGGCCAGACTGCCGCCCAGCGCGTCCGTTGTGAAGCGATCGGCCAGCACCTCGGAATCGGCCTCGACGGCGGCAGGTGCTGGCATGGCCGGCTCCGGTTGTGTCTGTGATGACACTCGGCCGGGTGACTCTTGTGTCGGCCGTGCCTCGCTGGATTCTTCTTCTTCTTTGCTGCCTTTGATTTCCCCGCGGGCCATGGGGGCGGGTGCCGCATCGGCTTTGCGCGCGGCCCTTTTGGGTGCTTCTTCAAGCAGCACAGACTCGGCCGACTGCGGTGAGGGCAAGGCGAGGTGGCGATTGTTGATCACCAGCAACACCGTCAGACTGATCGCCGCCGCTGAGGCCAGCGGCAACATCCAGCGCCGCGGCTTTTTGCGCACCGCGTCGCGCGCGGCCTGTTTGATCACACGGTCCAGGGCCGGCGGTGGCACCTCGCTTGCGCCATCGCGCATCAAGGCATCGATCAGGTCTTTGTCGTCCCGTGGGTTCATTGCAATTCTCCCAGTTGCGTCCGCAGTCGCGCCAGGGCGTAGCGGTGGCGCGATTTGATCGCTTCAACGCCGGCGCCGGTGACTTCGGCGATCTGTTGCATTGACAGGCCTGAATCGTGGTGCAGCAGGAACACTTCCTGCTGCAAAAATGGCAGCTGAGCGATGGCTTCGCTGAGACGGTGGGCCATCAATTTGTGTTCGAATTCCGAGGCTGGCTGGGACAGGGGCGCGGCGTCCGGGGCATCGCTGTCAGTGTCACTGAGTTCCGGTGCGCGCTGACGTTTGCGAAATACATCGACCAGCAGATTCCGCGCGATGGCATACAGCCAGGTGGCAAAGGCGGCGTTGCGCTGGTAGGTGTTGCGATGTCTGATCACTTTCATCCACAGTTCCTGGAAGGTTTCCTGAGCCAGTGTTTGCTCGCGGCAGGTTTTCAGCAGGTAACGATAGAGCGGGCCCTTGTGCCGCTCGTAGAGCTGGTCAAAGGCCCGTTCCTGATTGTTGTTGGCATACAGCCACATGAGTTCTTCGTCACTCTGCTGATTGTGCAATGGCGCTCCGCATCAGTCCATCAGGCCGTCCGCCAGTGACACCAGCTGCACAAACTCACCGCGGTAACCAAACGGATCGCTGCGGCGTGCGCTGTTGGCCAGCTCCAGGACATCATCAAAGGTGAAATTGTTGAGCATTTTACCACCTCTGAGCAATTGCGCAAATCCGGCCACGGCGGCGGCAAAGCGGAAGTTTTCACTGCTGCTTTGCAGCGACTGGATCATGGATTTGTCCAGCGGCCATTGCAACAGCTGGCTGGTGTCCTGATCGGGCAGTTTGTAACGGATGCGCAGGTGCGCCAGTTCGTTGCCTTTGTCGGCGGTGGGCGCGGCGGCGCTGTAGCGCAGGTCTTCCAGCCAGCCGGATTTGGCCTCGTTCAGAATGATTTCATAAATGGCCGTGACGTTGTGGCCCGCGCCGATCTCACCGGCATCGATTTTGTCGTTGTTGAAATCTTCGTTGTTCAGCACCCGGTTCTCGTAGCCGACCAGGCGGTATTCGCGCACCACCGCGGGGTTGAATTCGATCTGGATTTTGACGTCTTTGGCGATGGTGAACAAGGTGCTGCTGACCTGATTGACCAGCACTTTGTTGGCTTCTTTGATGCCATCGATGTAGGCGTAGTTGCCGTTGCCGTTGTCCGCCAGTTGTTCCATCAGGTGGTCATTGTAGTTTCCGCCACCAAAGCCCAGGGTGGTCAGTGAAACACCGCTTTTGCGTTTTTCTGAAACCAGTTCGACCAGGGCTTCAAAATTGGTGGTGCCGACATTGAAATCGCCGTCGGTGGCCAGAATGATGCGGTTGATGCCCTCTTTGATGAAGTTTTGTTCCGCCAGATTGTAGGCCAGGCGGATGCCGGCGTTGCCGTTGGTGGAGCCGCCAGCACTCAAACGTTCCAGCGCGGCAATGATTTTGGCCGATTCATTGCCCGGGGTCGGTTCCAACACCGTGCCAGCGGCGCCAGCGTAGACCACCATGGCGATGCGGTCGCGTTCGGTCAACTGCTTGGCCAGCAGTTTGAATGCGGATTTGAGCAGGCCCAGTTTGTCCGCTGAGTTCATTGAACCGGACACGTCGATCAGGAACACCAGGTTGGCGTCCGGGCGTTGTTCCGCTTCCATCTGGTAACCCTGAATGCCGATGTGCAGCAGGTGTGCATTGCTGTTCCACGGCGACGGGGCGATTTCGGTGACGGTGGAAAATGGCGTGCTGCGATCGCTTGGGCCGGTGTAACTGTAATCAAAATAATTGATCATTTCTTCGGCGCGCACCGCGTCCTGACGCGGCAGCATGCCTTGATTCAGCATGCGACGGATGTTGGCGTAGGAGGCGGTGTCGACGTCAATGCTGAAGGTCGACACCGGGTCTGTGGCCACCCGTTTGACCGGGTTGTCGTCGAAATGCTTGTAATTTTCTCCGGCGGTCGGGTCCGGGTAGACGTAGCCCCCGTTCAACTGTCCAACCACGGCGGTGGCCGGTGCGGGTTTGTTGGACGCGTATTTTTGCTTGAATGCATCCGCGTATTCTTTGCGCACCCGCGCTTCGGCCGGCGCGGCGCGGCCGGCGCGGTCCGACAATGACTGGGCTTCCGACTCTTCCAGCACCACCGGCTGCGTGACGTCCGGTTTGCGGGTCGCATCGTCGGCTTCGACGGTGTGGTTGTTCTGGGCGGTCTGGCTGCACGCGGTGGCCAGTGAAACCAGGGCAATTATGGCGATTTTTTTCATGAGTATTCTCCAGTGAAATTTGTGATTCTCACTGCGATATACGCTGGCGTTTTTCGTGGGGGTTATTTATTTTGATATTTTTTCTGCCCGGTGAATTGTTCGGGCAAAAAAAAGGGGCCGTTTCGGGCCCCTTGTTTTATTGAATGCAATCCGGGATCACCAGATTTTCACCCGCTCATCCGGCGGCAGGTACATGCCGTCGCCGGGTTTCACATCAAAGGCCTGATAGAATTCCGGCAGATTGCGCAGAATGCCGTTGCAGCGAAATTCGCTGGGTGAATGCGGATCCACTTCGATGCGGCGCAACAATTCCTCGTCGCGGTACTTGCGCATCCACACCTGCGCCCAACCGATGAAGAAGCGCTGTTCCGGTGTGTAGCCATCGATCACTTCATTGCCGGTGTAGTTGGACTTGAAGGCTTTGTAGGCGATCGACAGGCCGCTCAAATCGCCGATGTTTTCACCCTGGGTGAACTCGCCTTTGACGTGGGTGCCGTTGACCACGGTGAACTGGTCGTACTGTTCAATCAGCTTGGCCGTGCGCTGTTCAAATTTTTCCCGGTCGGCATCGGTCCACCAGTTTTTCAGGTTGCCGTCGCCGTCGTACTTGGAACCCTGATCATCGAAACCGTGGCCCATTTCGTGACCAATCACGGCCCCAATGGCGCCGTAGTTGACCGCTTCATCGGCCTGCAGGTTGAAAAACGGCGGCTGTAAAATGCCGGCCGGAAAGACGATTTCATTCTTGGTCGGATTGTAATAGGCGTTGACCGTTTGTGGGTTCATGAACCACTCGTGGCGATCGATCGGCTGACCCAGCTTGTCGCGGTTGCGTTTGGTGATGAAATGCGTGGCGCCCAGCATGTTCGGCACCAGTCCCTGGTCGGTGATTTGCAGTGCGCTGTAATCGCGCCACACGTCCGGGTAGCCGACCTTGGGTTCAAATTTGGCCAGTTTCACCAGGGCTTTTTCCTTGGTCTCGTGGCTCATCCAGTCCAGTTCTTTGATGCTGTCGCCATAGGCTTCACGCAATTGTTCGATCATGTTGCGCATGCGGGTTTTCGCGCTGGGCGGAAAATGCCGTTTCACGTAGACTTTGCCGATCAATTCGCCCATCACGTTGTTGACCGTGTCAACGCCACGTTTCCAGCGCGGTTCCTGCTCGGTGGCGCCGGTCAGCACGGTGCCATAAAAGCTGAAGTTTTCTTTCTCAAAGTCGCTGCTGAGGAAATTCGCTGCGCGCGTGAGCAGTTTCCAGCGCTGGTAGGTTTTCCACACGTCCAGCGGGGTGTTTTTGAATTCGTTGTTGATCGTTTGCAGGTAATCGGGTTGTCTGACAATGATCTCTGAAGGCTCGGCGATCAGGGTTTCACTGAGCCAGGCCTGCCAGGGGAAATCCGGCATCAGGTTTTTGGCGTCGGTGAAACTGTAGATGTTGTAGGTTTTTTCTGAATCGCGGTTGTCGATGCGGTTCCAGTGCCCTTCGGCCAATCGCGTTTCCAGAGCCATCACCTGCTGGGCTTTGTCCGCGGCGGCGCTGTCACCGGCCAGTTCAAACATGCGTTCGATGTGTTGCACGTACTGGTCGCGAATCTGTTGCGATTTGTCATCGGTCTTGAAATAGTAATCGCGGTCGGGCAGGCCCAGTCCGGACTGGTTCAGATAGGTGATGTAGCGGTCCGACTGTTTCTGGTCGACCATGACAAACAGGCCAAACGGCGAAGAGGTGTAAATGTCGGCGTAGCCCCAGTACGCGGCCAGATCCTGCCGGTTTGCAATGGCGTCGATTTGATTCAGCAAGGGCACAATCGGTGCCAGGCCGGCTTTTTCAATGGACTTGGTGTCCAGATAGGCGTTGTACAAATCGGCAATTTTTTGCTCATCGCTGCCGGTCTTGTTGCGTTTGGAAGACACGTCGTCGATGATTTCCTTGACCTGTTCACGACTCAGTTCACTGAGCGCCAGAAATGAGCCGTAGTTGGATTTGTCGGCCGGAATTTCAAATTCTTTCAGCCATTTGCCATTGATGTGGTGGTAAAAATCATCCTGTGCGCGCACGGATTTATCCATGTTGGTCAGGTCGATGCCAGAGACCGTGGAGACTTGCACGGTCGCGTTCAGAGAGTCGGTTTGTTTCGCTGCGCAGGCGACCATCAGCGCGGACGTGCACAACAGCAGAAGAGTTTTTTTCATGTTGAATTCCGGGAAAACAGTGGGCTCATTCTAGCGGATTTGCCTGAGCATGTGGTATGTCATAGGTCACGGTTCATTGCGACGGACCGCGTCGCCGGTCTGCACCTGCCACAAATTGCGGTAAATGCCCTCGCGTTTCAGCAGCGCCTGATGCGTGCCGCTTTCGACGATGCGTCCACGGTCCATGACACAAATCAGGTCGGCGCCGACGATGGTCGACAGGCGGTGGGCAATGACCAGCACCGTGCGGTTGCGTGCAATCTTGCCCATGGAGCGTTGAATCGCCGCTTCGGTTTCGTTGTCTACCGCCGAAGTGGCTTCATCAAGAATCAGAATTGGCGGGTCTTTAATGATGGCGCGGGCCAGCGACAGCCGCTGTTTTTGCCCCCCGGACAGTTTCACGCCGGCCTCGCCGATGCGGGTGTCATAGCCGTCGGGCAGACGTTGAATGAATTCTTCGGCTTCGGCCAGTTGCGCGGCCTGGGTCAGCTGTGCTTCACTGGCGTCGCGGTTGCCGTACAGAATGTTATCGCGCACGCTGCCATTGAACAGGTAATTGTCCTGCGACACCAGGCCAATGGCCTGGCGCAGTGACTTCAGTCGATGGGCGTTCAAGGGGCGCCCGTCGAGACGGATTTCACCGGCCTGCGGGTGATAAAAACGCAGCAGCAGTTTCATCAGGGTGGATTTGCCTGAGCCGGTCTGGCCGACGAACGCCACCGTCTGGCCTGGGTGGATGGTCAGGCTCAGATCCGCGATCGCCGGGGCGGCGCTTTCAGCGTAGCTGAATTGCACCCGGTCAAACTCAATCAGGCCGTTGATCGGATGCGTTCCTGCCTGCGCGTCGTCGCGAATTTGAATCGGCTGGGCCAGCAAAGTCAGAATGCGTCGCGCCGAAGCCATGCCGCGTTCGTACAGGTCCATGGTGATGGCCAGATTGGTGAATGGCCACAGCAGTCGCTGGGTCAGAAACACCAGCACGCCGTAGGCGCCCACTTCCATGCGCCCATTCAGGGCGTCCAGACCGCCGATCACGAAGGTGGCCAGGAATCCGGACAGAATGGCCATGCGGATGATCGGAATGAAGGCCGAGGATATGGCGATGGCGCGTGAGTTGGCCTCGGAATAGGTGGCGCTCATGCGCGTGATGCGGGCCAGTTCGTGTTCTTCGTTGGTGAAGCTTTTGATGGTGCCGATGCCGACCACGTTGTTGTTGATCGCACCGCCCAGTTCGCCGGCCATTTTTCGCACTTCGGCGTAACGCGGCTCGGCTTTGCGCTGAAAATAGAAGGCGCCAAAAATGATCACCGGTATCGGCGTAAAGGCGAACAGGGCGATTTTCGGCGAGATCACAAAAAACACCGCGCCGACGCCAAGCACCGAGGTGATCACCTGGATCAGGTCGTTGGCGCCGACGTTGAGAAACCGCTCCAGTTGATTGATGTCGTCGTTGAGGATGGCGGTCAGTTGCCCACTGGAGCGGTTTTCGAAGAAAGCCATGTCCATGTGTTGAATGTGGCTGAAGGCACGGATCCTGAATTTGTGTTGCACCGTTTGTGCCAGATTGCGCCATAAAATCAGGTACAGGTACTGAAACAGCGATTCGCCGGCCCAGATCAGAAAAGTCAGCACCGCCAGCAGGGTCAGCTGGGTTTGTGGATCGCTGATGCCCAGGCCGGAGACGAAGGAATCCTGCTGGCGCACCACCACGTCGATGGCGATGCCGATGAGGATTTCCGGGGCGATGTCGAAGATTTTGTTGAGCACTGAACACAGCGTGGCTTTCAGTGCCATCAGGTGATGTCCCGAGCCGTAAGCCAGCACCTGCAGCAGCGGGTGTGAATCTTTATTCATGGGGTGACGGTGTCGATGTGTTCGGGGTGGAAAAAATGCATGGCCGTGACGCGACCGCCGAAATAGACGATTTTGCCGGGCATGCGCTGGCCGCCCTGATCAGTGAATTCAAAGCGGTATTCGCGTAATAGGGCGACTTTACCACGCAGGCGGCGGATGCGCAGTGTCGATAGCACCACCGAGTCGTCCAGAAACACCAGGGATTTGGCACGCGTGATGCGCTGTCCGGCCAGTCGCACGGCGTCGCGAGCCTTGGCTTGTTGCCACCACACGCCGATCAGCGCCGCCAGTCCCAAAAACCACGGGATTATGCTCATATTTTGCTAAAAAGTGTTTTCAATTGCAGCGCTTTTCTATAATATGATCCCCCATTTTAAATCTTTCGCCGCACGATGAAAACTGCAATTTTTGGCGCCGGCTGTTTTTGGGGCGTACAGGCTGAATTTGACCGCCAGACAGGGGTGCAATCGACCGAAGTCGGGTATTTGGGCGGGCACGTGCCCAACCCCACGTATCAACAGGTCTGCGCCGATGACACCGGACACGCCGAAGTGATCAAGATCATTTACGATCCCGCAGCGGTGAGTTACGCGCAGTTGCTGGAAATTTTCTGGGCCATGCACGACCCCACGCAGCTGAACCGGCAGGGGCCGGACGTTGGCACACAATACCGGTCGGCCATTTTTTACACCGAAGAGGCGCAGCGTGAAACGGCTGAAACGTCCAAACAGGCGCAACAGGCCAGTGGACGCTACGCCAGTGAAATCGTCACCGAGATCACCGCCGCCGGCCCGTTTTATGCGGCCGAGGAATACCATCAGAAATACCTCGAGAAGAAAGGCCTGAGTTCATGCCGGGTTGACATATAAAAAACCATTTCAGCGACGGCGCATGGCACTGGCCGCACAGCGAGCGGGTGCATCGCCGCCTCATCTGAGCGTCTGCTTCCAGTTGATGTGAGAGATTGAGTGCCCCATGCTTGGTGCCGATTCGGCGCCGCAACGAATAAATAATGTAAACGAGAAGAAACCATCATAACAATAACTATAAACAGGAGATATTTATGTCAGAAGTCAAAACCATAGACAATTGCATCATCGCAGCGCGCGGTGGCATGACCTTGTTGTCCCAGGAAGAAGTTCAGAAAATCATGGATCTGGGCGTGGGGTCGGTGCATGAACTGTTCCGCAAATGCTGTTTGGCGGTGCTCAATTGCGACGCCAAGGAAGACGATGTGGTGGCCGTGCTGGAGCGCTATCCGGACTTTGACGTGAAGCTGTTGCCGCGTGAGCGTGGCATCCATCTGGAATTTTTTAATGCGCCGGCGCAGGCTTTTGTCGACGGCAAAATGATTTCGGGCATCCGCGATTCCATTTTTTCGGTGTTGCGCGACATCGTGTTTCAAAGCACTGAAAAGGGCATCGGCAATTACGATCTGAGCCAGTCCTTCGGCATATCCAATTTTGTCTTTGAAGTGCTGCGCCGTGGCGAAGTCCACCAGTACGGCAAAGAGCCCAATCTGGTGGTGTGCTGGGGCGGGCATTCAATCAGCCGTGAAGAATACGAATACACCAAGGCGGTGGGCTATGAACTGGGTTTGCGTGGCGCCGACATCTGCACCGGTTGCGGCACCGGCGCCATGAAAGGCCCGATGAAAGGCGCTTCGGTGGGCCACGCCAAGCAACGCATCGCCAGCGGCCGCTACATCGGCATCACCGAGCCCGGCATCATCGCCGCCGAGGCGCCCAACCCGATCGTCAACAAACTGGTCATCATGCCGGACATTGAAAAGCGTCTGGAAGCCTTTGTGCGCCTTGGACACGGCATCATTGTGTTCCCCGGTGGCGTGGGCACGGCCGAGGAAATTCTGTATCTGGTGGGCATTCTGTCGCACCCGGATAACCGCGACATGCCGATGCCATTCATCATGACCGGGCCCAGCGATTCGGCCGACTATTTCCGCAAGATCGATGAATTTTTGCGCTTTGCTCTGGGTGAAGAGATCGCCGAGTTGTATGAAATCATCATCGATGACCCGGAGCAGGTGGCGATCTCCATGATGCGCGGGCTGCAGTCGGTGCAGGACCACCGCAGTGAAAATCGCGTCAGCTACTATTTCAACTGGTCTTTGCACATCGAAGAAGTGTTTCAGTTTCCTTTTGTGCCGACCCATGAGAACATGCGCAATCTGGAACTGTACCTGGATCGACCGGTGAATAAACTGGCCGCGCACCTGCGCCAGGCGTTCTCCGGCATCGTCTCGGGCAACGTCAAGGAATTCGGTCGCGAACAGATACAAAAATACGGCGTGTACGAATTGCACGGCGACACTTCGCTGATGAACAAACTGGATGATCTGCTGCAGTCGTTCATTGAACAGGGTCGCATGAAATTGCCCGGTTCCAGGTACACTCCGGTGTTTGAAGTGCTGAAATAACCCCCCGGCACCGGCACAGGGACGTGCCGGGCGCGCCTGTTGACTGACGTTGCGGGCATTCAATGACTAATGGGCTATGGGTCGGCGAGTTGCATTCTATATAATCTATGCACTCATTTATCCAGAGAAACCGCATGAAAAACACACTGAGCGTCCTGCTTTTGGCCTTGGCATTTACAGCCGCGGCGCAGGATCTGTCCATTCCCCACACCAAATACACGCTGGACAACGGCCTCACCTTGATCGTCCATGAAGATCACAAGGCCCCGATTGTGGCGGTCAATGTCTGGTACCACGTCGGCTCCAAAAATGAGCGGGTCGGCAAAACCGGCTTTGCGCACCTGTTTGAACACCTGATGTTCAACGGCAGTGAAAACTACAACGACGACTGGTTTAAACCGTTCGACCAGGTGGGCGCCACCGGCATGAACGGCACCACCAATCAGGACCGCACCAACTATTTCCAGGTGGTGCCAAAAAACGCCCTGGACATGACCCTGTGGATGGAATCCGACCGCATGGGGCATTTGCTGGGCGCGATTGACCAGGCCAAGCTGGATGAACAGCGCGGCGTGGTGCAAAACGAGAAACGTCAGGGTGAAAATCAGCCCTACGGCAAAGTTTTCTACACCATACTGCAAAACGTATATCCCAAAGCGCACCCATATTCCTGGTCGGTCATCGGCTCCATGGAAGACCTCAACGCCGCTTCGCTGGACGACGTGCACGAATGGTTCAACAGCCACTACGGCGCGGCCAACGCCACGTTGGTGATCGCCGGCGACGTGTACCCGGAAGAAGTCAAGGCCAAAGTTGAGAAGTATTTCGGTGACATCCAGCCGGGACCGCCGCAAATCAAGCAAAAAGCCTGGATTGGCAAACGCAGCGGCAAACACAGCCAGACCATGTACGACCGCGTGCCACAAGCGCGGGTGTACAAAATCTGGAATATTCCGCAGTGGGGTACGCTCGAAGCCGATCAGCTGGGGCTGGTGTCCGGGGTGCTGGCATCGGACAAAAGATCCAGACTGTACAAACGCCTGGTGTACGATGAAAAAGTGGCATCGGATGTCAGCGCATTCTCATTCAATTCAGAAATCAGTGGCCTGTTTGGCATCGTGGTCACGGCTTTGAAACAGGACGATCTGGCCTACATTGAGACCGCCATCGATGAAGAATTGCACAAATTCATGCAGAAAGGACCGGACAAGGCGGAACTGGAACGGGTAAAAACCGCGCACCGCGCCGGCTTCATCCGCCGCATGGAACGGGTCGGAGGCTTTGGCGGCAAATCCGATCTGCTGGCACAGAACCAGGTGTTTGGCAACGAACCCAATCATCACCTGAAGCAAATCGAGCGCACCGCGGACGCCACCAGCAAAGAGCTGATGGCGGCTGCCAAATCCTGGCTCAGCGACGGTGAATACATGCTGGAAGTGCTGCCATTTGATGACTACAAAGCCACTGCACAAGGCGTGGACCGGTCCAAGGGCCTGCCGTCTGTGGGCGATTCGCCTGAAGTGGCCTTCGACGATTTGCAGCGCGCCACATTGAGCAACGGCCTGCGCGTGGTGCTGGCGGAACGTCACGCGGTGCCGGTGGTGCGCATGCGCTTGATGATAGACGCGGGTTTTGCCGCCGACGCCCAGGGCAAGGCCGGCACCGCCAATCTGGCCATGGACATGCTGGATGAGGGTGCAGGCAAATTGTCCGCTCTGGAAATTTCATCGCGCCTGTCCAGCCTGGGCACGCAGTTGAACAGCTGGGCGGATCTGGACAATTCCAACGTGTCGCTGAACACCCTGAAAGAAAACCTCGATGAGTCGCTGGACATTTATGCCCGTGTGATTCTTGATCCGGCGTTTCCGCAAGACGAGCTGGAGCGTCTGAGAACGCAGCAACTGGCCGCGATTGAGCAGGAAAAATCCTCGCCCTTCGGCATCGGCTTCCGGGTGTTGCCAAAATTGATTTACGGCGATGGCCACGCGTATTCGGCGCCGTTTTCCGGCTCCGGTCACAGCGAAAGTGTGGCCGCCATTGACGTCGATGACTTGCGCGATTACCACCGCACCTGGTTTAAAGCCAACAACGCCACGCTGATCATCACCGGCGACGTGTCGATGGATGAAATCAAGGGCAAACTGGAAGCGGCGTTTGCCGACATGCCCAGCGGCGATGTGCCGGAGAAGAAAATTGATTTCGTCGATCAGGCGAGCGAATCGGTGATCTATCTGATCGACCGGCCGGATTCCGAGCAGTCAGTGATCCTCGCGGCGCAGACCGTGCCGGCCTACGGTTTTGACGGTGAAATCACCCTGGAGATTCTTAACGAAGTGTTGGGCGCCGGCTTCAATTCGCGCATGAACATGAACTTGCGCGAAGACAAACACTGGTCCTATGGCGCGCGCACCTCCATTCAAAACACCCAGTCACAGCGTCCATTGATTGCCTGGGCGCCGGTGCAAACCGATAAAACCGCTGAATCGGTGCAGGAGATCCACAAAGAGATGTCAGGCATCGGCGGTGAGAATCCGGTCACACCGGCTGAGCTGGACCGTTCTTTGAAGAAACGCACATTGACGCTGCCGGGGCGCTGGGAAACCCTCAACGCGGTGGAAGCGGACATTGCTGAGATGGTCACCTACGGTCTGCCCGACGGCTACTGGAACGCCTACGCCGATGAAGTGCGCAAAGTGCAGCTTGAGGACGTGCGCGCGATGGCCGGTGAGCTGATCAAGGCCGACGCCCACACCTGGGTGATTGTTGGTGACGCGGCCAAATTCAAAGAAAAGCTGGCCAAACTCGGCATCGCCAATGTGGTGATGATGGACGTCAATGGTCAGGTCTTGAATCCCTAGGCGATTCACCAAAGAACAAAAAAAGCCCGCCAGGTTGCGGGTTTTTTTTATCTCGAGTTGCTGTGTCAGTTTATGGCACCTTGCTGTCCTCGTTGCCGAGGATGCGCACCCATTTGCTGTGGCCGTAGCGGTCGAACCAGTAAAACGGCCTGGACAGCCAGCGCGACAGCACACCGCGGCCGGTGAAGATCACCGCCGAGGCAAAATCAATCAGATACACGCGGTTGTCGCGGTCCACCAGAATGTTGCCGGAATTGCGCAGGTCGAGGTGATAAATGCCGCGACGATGCATGCGCTCGACCACCGCGTTGAGGTTTTTCAGCAATTGCTGGCGATTGTCCCTTGTGATGCGGTGATTGATTCGCTCACCGTCGATGTGGGTGATCACCAGAAAGCGCTTGCGTTCATTGCATTCGACCAGTTCAGGCACGCCTGTCACGCCCTGCAGCGCATGGTAGGCGCGTTTCTCGCGGCGCAACAGCACATCGCCCATCCAGCGCTTGATCCATGGTGAATCGGCGTAGGCTTTGATGATCAGCCGGCGCCCATCCTTTTGTGCCAGATACACATCGCCATTGCCCCAGCCGCCGCGGTTCAGGACTTTGAGGATGTCGTAGCCATCGACGACTCGCTTGGAGGGGGAATCTGGCATCGCAAACAAAGAAATGAAGATCAGATTTTAATGGCCACCAGAATGGCCATGCCAATGAGTCCCAAGACCATGGTGATCCACCAGAGGTTGTCTTTCAGCGGGTGACGTTTGACCACCGGCGCCGCGTCTTCATCCACGCTCGGGCTGTGCTCGTATTTTTCCGAGAGCAGAATGTTTTTGGGGTGCGACGGGCTGAACTTGGAGAAGCCGGAATTGCCCGGAGACTCTACGATGTACTTGAATTGTTCGGATGAAATCACATCGCCGTTGCTGACGCGTGCCTGGGTCACTGGATAGCCGTTCAGCAGCAACTCATCGGCGTCGTCCTTGGCGCGGATGCTCAAGGTGTTTTCGTGTTCACAGAAATGGAAAAACCGCTGGCTGTCGGGGTCTTTGAATTTGATGAATTCACCGCTGGAGCCGTTGCAGAAACTGCGAATGCCGTTGACCGAACTGAGCGGCGCGGCATCGACCTCTTCCGGCAACGCCAGTTCATTCAATTCCTTGGGAATGAACTCCTCATCCTTGATCATCAGTTTGTGCCCGTCGATCTCTATGATGTCGCCCGGTGCAATGAACGCCATTTCACGGTAGTCCACGCGGTTGACCCTGAATGGGCCCTGTTCGGCGCGCAGCACGTGCCCGTATTTTTTCTGCACCAGTTCACAGCAGCTGTCGCCGTCGTTATTATCGTTCAGCTGAATGTCGCAATCGGCGACCGTCCCGATGCGGATGCGGTCTTTGTCCGGGAGCGGGTGGGATTCCTTGGTTGCATCGATTACTAAATACATATCAACTGCTTATAAGCCTTTATTAATTTTAAACATAAATTACCGAGTTTACTATCTACTTTGCTGGGAATTATGAATTAATTCACGTTTTTCCATAATTTCAGACGCAACAGTTGGGCCGGGATTGATTATCATTTAAAATAATGATCAATGAGCTTTAAGGACGTCAAAATGCACGAGAAAAAAATCAAACTGCCTGAAACGGGCGAAAAAATCACCGTGGTGGACGGTCGCCTGCAGGTGCCGGATAACCCGATTCTGGGCTTTATCGAGGGCGATGGCATCGGCCCCGACATCACCGCTGCCAGCATGCAGGTGTGGAATGCCGCGGTGGACAAAGCCTACGGCGGCGCGCGCAAGGTGCATTGGGCAGAATTGTATCTCGGCGAAAAAGCCGCCGGTCTGTACGACGGCGATTATTTCCCGCAGGAAACACTGGACGCCATCGTCGATTTGACTGTGGCCATCAAAGGTCCGCTGACCACGCCGGTCGGTGGCGGCTTCCGCTCATTGAACGTGTCGCTGCGACAAACCCTGGATTTGTACGCCTGCGTGCGTCCGGTTAAATATTTCACCGGTGTGCCTTCGCCGCTGCGCGATCCGGAAGACGTGGATGTGGTGATTTTCCGTGAGAACACCGAAGACGTGTATGCCGGCATCGAATACGCCTCTGGCAGCGAGGATAACAAGAAACTGGCACGCTTTCTGCGTGAAGAGATGGGCGTTGATTTCTTTGAAGACGCCGGTTTGGGCATCAAGCCGATCAGCCCCTTCGGTTCCAAGCGACTGGTCAGAAAGGCCATACAATACGCCATCGACAACAACCGCGACAGCGTCACGCTGGTGCACAAGGGCAACATCATGAAGTTCACCGAAGGCGCTTTCCGCCAATGGGGTTACGATGTGGCTAAAGAGGAGTTTGCTGATCAAACCCTGACCGAAGATGAGCTGTGGAGCCAGTACGATGGCAAGAAACCGGCCGGCAAGGTGGTGATCAAAGACCGCATCGCCGACATCATGTTCCAGTTGTTGCAACTCAGACCGGGTGAATTTGATGTGTTGGCCACGCCCAACCTGAACGGCGACTATTTGTCCGATGCGGCGGCCGCAGAAGTGGGCGGCATGGGCATCGCGCCGGGCGCCAATATGGCCGATCACGTGGCCGTGTTTGAAGCCACCCACGGCACCGCGCCCAAGTACGCCAATTTGAATAAAGTCAACCCCAGTTCACTGATGTTTTCCGGTGCCATGATGTTTGATTACATCGGCTGGCGCGAAGTGGCGCCCATCATCAACGCGGCCTTCGTCAAGGTGCTGGGGCAAAAAGTGGTGACCTATGATTTTGCCCGGCAAATGAGCGGCGCGACGGAAGTCGGCACCCGTGAATTTGCACAGGCTCTGGTTGACGCCATGTGATGAGCGGGGCCGCGATTCCGCCGGGCCTGGCGGGATCGCCGCACCCCACTGAAGGCATTGAACACCCTCCGATTCATTGCCATATTGCTGTTGAGCCTGGCGCTGGTGCTGTTGCTGTTTGCCTGGAGCGCCGGCCGTCGCGTCGATGCAACCGCCGTGGAAACCCTGGACGTGACCGGTGCGCTGACGCCGGTGCATGGACAGTTGGCTGTGGTTTACGATGACGGACTCGAATTCCAGTCCGAGGCGGACGGCTCCCTGAGTCTGTTTGTCAATCGCAAAGACATCGATTTCAGCCAATATGCCCAGGTGGAAATGGCCATCAAGGATCGCCCGCCGCAACTGGAGGCCGAATTGCTGTGGCAGGATGTGCGCGGTGAAACGCATGTGTTGCCCGTCGGTCGTTCCGTGTCCGGCCGTTCCATCACCCCGCTGAATCCGGACTGGCTCGATTGGACCGAAGTGCGTCAGCTGGGCGTGCGCTTTGTGTTGCAGCCACAAATTGGCTGGATGCCCGAGGAACCATTCAAGCTGTACATCCGGCACCTGCGTCTGCGGTCACAGCATTTCTTCGATCCCTTGCGGCGCCTGTGGTCTGAATTGACGGCTTTTCAGCCGCTGGAAATTCAGTCAATCAATCATTTGGGCAATCAGTCCGGACGTTTTTTATACTCGCCGGTGGCTTTGGTGGCCTGTTGGATTGCGCTGTCCCTGTTGATTTTGCGCGTGTTTGCGCATTCACGCGCCGAGATGCTCACCTGCGTGTTTATAGGCTGGCTGGTGCTGGTGTTGTTCCAGACCAAGTTGAACCTGGCGCGCTGGCAGCATCACCCGGACGCGCAGGCAACCGGCGCTGCGGCCGGCGTCATCAATAACCTGGATGCATTGGCCCTGAGAACCAGCAATCAGGTCAAGCAGTTTTTACAGCACGGACAAAACCAAGTCAGCGGCGCAGTGCGGCTGCTGGTGTTCTCCAGCGACGATTTTTTGCGCACCCGTCTGATGTACCATTTG
Organism: Marinicellaceae bacterium; assembly: GCA_050303435.1. GTDB lineage: Bacteria > Pseudomonadota > Gammaproteobacteria > Xanthomonadales > Marinicellaceae > JBNLBT01. Next base: position 7,898 of record JBNLBT010000042.1, on the reverse strand, counting down.
CTGCCCATGAACGTGGCCAAATTTGATGCCCAGAGAGGCACCCTGGTGAATCAAATTCAGGCCGACCAGCTGTATCTGCTGGTGCTGGAAAGCGGCCCCGAAGGCGATGTGTGTCTCAGCGCGCCTGTGGACCCCGCGCAAGGCACGCTGACGCGGGTGGTCTCCGAGCGCAACTACTGTTTGATGAGGCTGCAATGAGTGTCTTGATGGCGGTTGTCTATCTGCTCAGCATCTATGGCTTTGGTGCGGCCATCAGTCGGTGTGGGCTGCGATTGAGTGGTGGATCGGGCAATCCTTTGCTGTTGCAGACGTTGACCTTGAACTTCTTTCTCGGCCTGGTCGGGCAGATGGTGTTGCTGAACCTGATTCAACTGACCGGTTGGCCGGTGCCGGTGCTGGTGATTCAGGTTGTTTTGATGTTGTTTGCCGCGTATTTCCTGGTTTGGCTGCTGCGCGAGTGGCGCCAACGCACGCCAGCGCCGACTCAGAGCGGCGGTTGGTTCTGGTGGGTTTTATTGACGGCGGTGGCGCTGCAATGGTTGCTGCTGTGGGTGCTCAACGCGCAATTGCCTCTGGTCGCCTGGGATGCCTGGGTCGGTTGGGCAGCCAAGGCCAAGCTGTGGTACGAGCAGGGACTTGAACTGGCCACAGTGTCTTTCAGTGATTGGATTGGACTGTCCGATGCACGGGTCAATCAGATCGCTCACTACCCGGATGGCGTGTCCCTGATCTATTACGCCTTTGCCTTGTTTGCAGGGTGGAATGAGAGTGTATTAAATGCCCTGTGGCCCTTGTTGCTGGCCAATTTCACTGTGTATTTTTATCACAGCATGCGCGCGCGACTGCATCACCCGCTGTTGCCCATGGGTCTGTGTTTTGTGTTGTTGAGCATCCCGTTTTTGCAGGTGCACGTGGTGATGGCGGGGTACGCCGATTTGTGGATGGCAATGTTCCTGTTTCTTGCCATTCACTCGTTGCAGACCTTTCTGCAACACCGCCATTGGCGGACATTTCTGCTGGCGCTGGTGTTCATCTGTGCTTTGCCCATGATCAAACTGGAAGGCTGGCTGTGGCTTTGTTTGCTGTTGTTTGCCTGGACACTGAAAACCATCAATCCGGTGAACCGGTTGTTTTACTGGGCCTGCGTGTTGTTTCTGCTGGGTCTGTGGCTGTTTTTCGGCGGTCTGGAATTTGACACCGCGATCGGGCCATTCATCCTGCGGCCGGATCTGATCAGCATTCCCAACGTGATTGAGTTCCGCCTGTATTTCACCAACGCCATGGACGCGTTTGCCAACAGCCTGTGGATCAGCCAGAACTGGTCGTTGCTGTGGTATTCATTGCTGGCCTACGTGGTGTTCAATCACATTCACCGCAAATACAGCGAGGCGATGTTGTATTCGCTGTTCCTGAACTGGGCGTTTGTGTTCATCCTGATTCTGTTCTTCCTCACCGACGCGGCCTCCTGGGCACAGAACTACACCACGCTGAATCGCTTCATCCTGCACATCGTGCCGGTGTACCTGTTCATCATGGCGCAATATCTGGATTTGCAGTTGCGTCTACCAAGCCCTGAAGACGGCCCGACAAAGGCCCCATTGCAGGCTTCAACGGGCGGCGATGAGGCGGCGGTACAGGTCGACCAGCCGGGGTGAGATCTCGGCAATGTCGAGCCTGAAACCGGCGTTTTTCTGGCCCCACTCGGACTGCACGTCTCGCACTTTTTGCAAGGCCTGGATCAAGGACTCAGTGTCGTTGGGACTGAAACGGATGCTTTTGGGGTACTCCTCGGCCAGCCAACGCATGCCCGAGCCGGGGGTGTCACTGATCACTGCAACCTTGTCGTTGTGCATGGCTTCCAACAGCGCCAGGCCAAACGATTCGGCGCGGTCGTTGGAGGGAAAGCAGAAGGCGTCACAACTGGCCAGACAGCCATCGGCGGTGGCCTGATCGACTTCACCGAGCAATTCCACCCGGTCGCCGCAGTCGAGCCGTTCAATCAATTGCTGCAGCGCGCCGTGCAATTGCCCGCCGCCGGCGATTTTCACCTGCACTTCGGGCATCTGTGCCGCGGCGCGGATCAGCAGGGCGTGGTTCTTGTAAAAGGTCAGGCGACCGAGGGAGTAGATGCGCAGGGCACCGGACCGCCAGTGCACATTGGCCCCGGCCTGTGCGTCGACGATTCTCGGACGCACACCCAAAGGGATCACCACGCAGCGATCGCTGAAGGCCGGCAGGGTGTTGGAGTGGCGCAGGTATTCTTCACTGCTGGCGATCACCGCATCGGCGCGCCTGAGCAACCGGTTTTGCAAGGGTTTGAGCACCCGGTGCGCCAGTTTAATGCCCCATGAGGCGCCTTCGGTGATGATGTCCGAATGCCACGAAATCACCAGCGGCGTGTTTTGCAGTGCGCGAGTAAAACTCGGCATCATTGCCGTGAAACTGGGCCAGTGCACGTGCACCACATCCGGGCGCCACTCACGCACCAGCCGACGCAGTGTTTTGCGCACGCCGAGCTTGAACGGTGTGAACAGTATCGGGCGGGTGGATTTTTGCCGGATCAAACGCAGCGGCTGACCATTGATCTCAACGGTGCTTTCTTCGGTCTTCGATGTCAAAGCATTGAATGCGTGGTTGTGCACCCACACGGTCACCTGGTGGCCGTCACTGACCTGTTGTTCGGCAATGTCCCTGATCAGGGTTTCCATGCCACCGCGCATGGGCGGATAGTATTTGCCGATGTGCAGAATTCTCATGGATCGCGCTGATCCAGTTTCTCCTCAAGAATGGCCATTTGTTGGGTCAGGCGGCGAATTTTTTTCTCCTGCCGCGTGCGGTCCAGGTCCATCGACAGCATTTTCAGCAGGATCAGTGAAACCGCCAGCACCAGAATCAACGTCGGCGGGTAGGCGATGCCGAGAAAATGCGCCACTTCATTGGCAATGGCCGGAAACAGCGACAGTCCGATGGCGCTGATCGCCACCAGCAGCCACCACACGGCGTAGGGGCCGTGCATTTTGTCCTTGCGCACCATCAACAGGATGGTGATGGACAACAGGGTGCCGATGATGATGGTGGTGATGTTGGTCATTTACTTGATTTCCTGGGTTCCAGTTTGGCAATGCACAAGGTGGTGGTTTGCAGCATGTATTTAAACACCACCCACCAGGAATAAAACACCCGCGATTTGCCGTCCTGGCGGTGGAGCATTTTAACCGGCACTTCGGTGACGCTCAAGCCAGCGCGTTTGATCAGCAACAACACACCGACGTCCTGATAATCCAGCAAGGAGGCGCTGGGCGTGGACAGCAATTCAATCGCGCGGCGATCGTAGACCCGGAACCCGGAGGTCAAATCCTCGATTTTCAGCCGCGTGATGGATTTGAAAAAACGCCAGGCAAACTTTTTCAGTGCGCTGAGGCGTTGCGTGTCGGTGCCAATCACCACGTTGGCCTGGTGTGCCTGCATGGATTCCAGCAGGCGTTCAATGTCCTGCGGGTCGTGCTGGCCGTCGGCGTCCATGGTGATGACCCGCGCGTGGCCATTGCGGTTGGCGTAGCGGATGCCCGCCTGGGTGGCACCCCAGGCGCCCAGACGCAAGGGCAGATTGAGGTATTTGACCCCGAGTTGCTGCAATGCTTTGACTGTATCATCCGAGCTGTTATCATTGACGATCAACACATCGCAATGCACCTGCCGCTGAATGAGCGGCACAATTTTAGGCAGATTTTCAACCTCGTTGTAGGCGGGTATGACAATCAATGATTTCATGGGGTCCAGTCAGGCTATTTTGTTCGCTTGTCTATAGATGACGTAAAAAAAATGGGTTTCGTTCGCTTTTCAACAAATAATTCCAAAGCACCGTGGCTGCAGACCGGCTGATTATACACGACTTGTTTGATATTCGGGGCGGCGGTGAACGATTGGTTTTAACCGCAGCGCAGGGGTTGCATGCCGATCTGCTGTTCGGCGCGCACTCGCCCGAGAGTTTTGACCTGTCCGGCTTGGCCACACGCGCCATCAACCTGAACGTCAACGTGTCGACAACAGGCCTGAAAACCTGGCGCCTGGCGCGCGCCTTTGGCGGGCTGCAATTGGACACCCGGGCCTATCGCAACGTGATCTATTCCGGTGTGGTCTCGCCGCTGGCGGTGCACCGCTGCACGCACGCGCACAACCTCATGTATTGCCACACGCCGCCGCGCTTTGTTTACGACAAGCGCGCGCATTATCGGTCGCAATTGGGGCCGTTGCAGGCGCTGGCGATGGACGCGCTGGTGCGCTGGTTTAAACCCCGCTACGAACGCGCGCTGCGCGCCATGGATGCGGTGTTGAGCAATTCACACTTTGTGCAACAGCGTCTGCGCGATCACCTGGGCCTGGACAGCGCGGTGGTGCACCCGCCGTGCGACACCGAACGCTTTGTGTTCAAAGATTATGAAGATTTTTATTTGTCCACCGCGCGGCTGGATCCGCTCAAGCGCGTGGACCGCATTGTGCGCGTGTTTCTCAAGCACCCGGACAAGCGCCTGGTGGTGGCTTCCGGCGGTCCCCAGCGCGCGGCGCTCGAAAAGCTCGCCGCCGGCGCACCCAACATCCATTTCACCGGCTGGCTCAGCGAGGCGGCATTGCAGGATCTGCTGGGCCGTTGCCTGGCCACAATTTACCTGCCCGAAGACGAAGATTTTGGCATGTCGCCGCTTGAATCCATGGCCGCCGGCAAGCCCGTGCTGTGCTCGGACCACGGCGGCCCCACCGAATCGGTGATCGACGGCGTGACCGGATTTTATCTGTCCGAAGACGATCTGGAAGGCGCTTTAACCGCATGCATTGGCCGTTTGGATGCGGCCCGCGCCGCGCGCATGCGCAGCGACTGCGAAGCACGCGCGGCGCAATTTGATCGCGCGCGATTCATCGAGGCGATGTGTGAGTATTTGCACAGCTGATTGAGTGGCGAATGCCGTATCATTGAGAAACGAGGCCGGTTGTTACACCGGCCCCGCCACTGACTTAAGCCCAACTATTTTATTGAGTGTGTGGGGTGTGTTAGACAAAAGTCAGCTTCTTGCCTGTCGTTGCGGGGTTTGCTTGAATCGTTTTTCAATTGAACCCCCAACTTCATCTACTCAATAATTCAATTTCAACGCATTGACTGAAACACGCTCAAATTTTGGGCGGGTGATTGTGAAGTCTGGAGACCTTGCTGTCAGGGGCGGCACATCGCTGCTGTGTGTGGCAGTGCGTTGTGCTCATCTGCATTTGTGGTCGAATGCAGCGTCTGTGGTAAGCTCCTGTGTTGCAATGGTCCGTCCGGAAGCCAGTCAATCACTCAGTCAAATGTTTGTTTTATTATTATTGTTAAAATCAATTATATTGATAAAAATTAATTTATCAATAAAAAAACAATTGATTGCGACGCTTTGTCCCGCCCCGCTGTCTGTAAGTATGTAACCCAAGAGTGACTGAAGCAGTGAGTTTATTTGATCAATCCATCGACGAGGTGACCCTCAAGCGGGCACAAAAAGGCCAGCGCAAGGCGCTCAGGTCAGTGTACGACGCGTTCAGCAAGCCGGTCTACAACCTGGCCTACCGCATGGTGCAGAACCGCGACGACGCGATGGACGTGATGCAAAACACCCTGCTGCAGGCATTCGCGAAACTGGGCCAGTTGAAGAAGCCGGAGCGTCTGGGGTTCTGGATCCGTCGCATTGCGATCAATCAAAGCATTGACCTGATCAAACAGAACGCGCCGTTGTGCGAGCTGTCCGAAGCGGCCGATCTGGTGGACGAACGCGAGCCGGGGGCCGATGTGCACGACATCGAATACCACTTGCGCGCGCTGCCGCCAATTTCACGCAGCGTTTTGTGGCTGTATGAAGTGGAGGGCATGACGCATCAGGAAATCGCCGAGATTTATCAGATGTCGGAAAGTTTTTCCAAATCCCAACTGGCGCGCAGCCGCAAATTGCTGGCGCAATCGCACGCAGTGCAGGAACACGAACATGAACGAGAACATGAGCAGACCCGAATCTGACATCAGCGGCGCCTTGCGCGCCTTGCCGGTGGAAACGCCCACGCACGACGCTTTTGACGCGATCATGCAGCGCCACCGCCGGGCGCACGGCCGGCACTGGATCTGGGGCGTCTCTGCCGCCGCCACGGTGCTGCTGGGTGTGGTGCTGAGCTGGCACATCAGCCGACAGAACGGCGTTCAGCAAGACGAGCTGGAGCGCCTGATGGCGCGCGTTGAGAACATTGAGACGCTGCTGGCAGCGTCCGTACCACGGCATTCGGACCCGGGCTCCGAACTGCTGGAAAAAATGGTTTCCTTGGAAAGCTGGCTGGATCAAATCGACCGGGACATTGCCCGTTCGGATGATGGCGGCCAGAAAATGGAGTTGTTGCATGCAAAACTCGACCTTTTGGGTGATTTACTGGCCTTGCAACAGAAGGTCAAAAATCGCAGTACAAATCGCAATCAAATGATATAAACAGGTGAAAAACTATGAATCTTAAGAAATTATGCCAAACCGGACTGCTCACGGCCGTCAGCGCCTGCGCCATTGCCGGCGATGCGCAAACCGTCAACATCAGCACCAACGTGCAGGTCGATGAAAATGAAAACGGCCAGACCAACGCCCACGTGGTGATCAAAAAAGTCAATGGCGACGATGTGCAGGTGATTGAGCACGACTACGACCCGGCTTCGGGTCAGGACGTCAACGCCTGGGTTGATGAGATCATGCAGCAGTATGAAATCGAAGAAGGCGGCAAGCGCCACGTGATCAAAATCCAGGCGCCACACACCGGCCTGCATCAGGACAGCCCGCGGCTGGGCTTTATGGCCAACGTCAAGGACAACGGCTGGCAGGTGCTGTCGGTGGCCTCTGACAGCGGCGCGGCCGAAGCCGGCATGAAAGCCGGCGACGTGATCGTCTCAATCGATGGCCAGGCCACCGGCGCCAACGGCCTGGGACTGAACGAGTTCATCGAAGCGCCGAAAGCGGCCGGCCAGGTGTCCCGCGTGGAAGTGCTGCGCAATGGCCAGCCTCTGAGTCTGCAAGTCGAAGCGCGCGTGCTGGATTCGCCCGACGCGGTGATGCAAATGGACCACGCCTTCAAATGGGTCACAGAGTTTGACGGCGACTTCAACGGCCAGGATCTGGACGTGATGATCGACGCCATGGACCTGGACAACATCCACGTGGTCACCACCGGCGATGCCGACGCCTATTTCTTCTCCGGCGGCCAGCTGAAGCAGTGGCTTGGTGACAAGCACCACTTTTCCACCATCAACGATGGCCTGGGCAAGTATTTCGGCACAGACCACGGTGTGCTGGTGCTGGAAGTGGACAAGACCAATGTGCTGGGCCTGAAGGACGGCGACGTAATTCTGTCGGTCAACGGCGAGTCCACCGCGGCACCCAAAGACGTGGTGCGCGCGCTGAAAGCGCTGTCGGAGGGCGATGCGGTGAGCATTGAGATTGTGCGCGACAAGCGGACGATTTATCTGGAGTCGTAAGGCCCGGATTGCAGGGCAGGGGCCGTCCGGCCCACAATCTGCAAAAAATTTGTTTAGAATCGAGGCGCTTTTTTGGTAAAATGAGCGCTCAATCGAAGAAGATGGTCGGCAAAGCTGGCCATCTTTTTTTCTTGAGGTTTGATGTGGTGTGGGCGCGTAGCTCAGCGGGAGAGCACTTCGTTGACATCGAAGGGGTCACTGGTTCAATCCCAGTCGTGCCCACCATTTCAATCCTCAGCACCTGCCTTGTTGTCCTGCTCTGCGTTATTTTTTGCTTCCGCTGCTCATGTACGCATGTGTACACTGCGCTGCGGGTCAAAAAATGCCTTGATCAGGCCAAGAATCCAGGCACTGAGGATCGAAATGGAACCATACG
>JBNLBT010000041.1:0-27752 GCA_050303435.1 Marinicellaceae bacterium | reverse complement strand
GCTCCATCGTCCGCTGTGGACGCTTTCAGCGAGGATTGCGCATCAAAGGCAACGCACCACCACGGCACGCACCGCACCGCTGTTGATCATCATCACCAGCGTGCTGACAAACATGTCCACCAACACCCCATCGATCATCACCTGAATGCGACCACCGGCTTTGTCGGTCAGCAGCGCCTGCGCCGCGTGCGCGTTGATCGCCAGCAACTCGGGGTCCACGACCTCATCGTCCTGTTGCGCAACGCAACCATACACCGGCTCACCCAGGGCATCGGCCCGTGACAGTGTTTTCGCCTGGCCAGCCAGCGCTGACAGATGGGCCAGATCGGTGAAGCCCTTGAACAGCAAAACACCGACCCGGTTGCTGGCGCCTTTCCAAACCGCCACCGTGTCCTGGGTGTTCATGTGCAGAAAACCGTTGCTGATGTTGAGCAGGTTTTTAAACGGATAAAAACCGTTGCTGATGGCGAGGAAGTTTTTCGGCATCAGCACCAGTTGGCCGTCTACGATGGCCAGCAGATTGTCGGCATCGCCCAGCGCATACAAAGGATCGCTGACCACGCCTGAGGCCGCGTCGCGGGGCGATTCCATGCCCGTTTGCAACACCGGAATCTTGCCGTCCTGAATGTCCACTCCGGCCAGTTGCTCAAGATCAACCAGTTGCAATTGCGCCTGGGCCTGGAACAGCGCCAGCACACCGGCCAGCACGAGGGGTAACTTTTTGAACATGTTTTTAATCTCCATAAATGAATAAAAAAGTGTGTGTCTGCGCGCCGCCAGGCAACGCAGCGAGACCACCATACGGCCTTCGCGGACAGCGCACCAGCGACATTGACCGACATTGCCCGGCACGCATCGGATACTTTGCGACACCTCATTTGAAGCCCCTCTGCGTGCGCAGTGAGCGGGCGTGCTACAATGCCTGCACCTCACCGCACGCGCCGCCCATGAACACCACGACCCAGGACTGCGACCTGAAACTTTTGTACACACCGCGCTCACACTTTGCCCGCAAAGTGCGCATTCTCACCGAAGCGCTGAAGCTGCCATTGACCTTGATTGACGTCGGCGATGTGGGTGCGGCCGAGGCCGCGCTGTTTGGACCCAATCCATTGCTGGCGGTGCCGACGCTGCTGCACGGCGAGGCCATGGTTGTGGACTCCGATCACATCGCCGCCTGGCTGGTGCGTCGCTTTGACCCGGAGGATCGATTCAAGGTGTTGACCACGCACACCGAGTCACTCAATGCGCGCGCGGTGATGAATGGGCTGATGGCCCGTGAAGTGGAAATTCTGCTGGCCGAACGCAGCGGACTGGACACCCGGGGTTTGCCGCGCTTTGAGAAAATGCGTCAATCGCTGCGTGGCGGCTTGCAATGGCTGGAAGCGCGTGCGGCGGATTTTTCCGACACGCCCGATTACTCAGTGTTTCATCTGCTGTGCCTGTGGCAGCACATGCACATCAACCGACTGATTGATGCGCGTTACCCGGCCCTGGAAGCCCTGGTGCAACGCTGGGTCGACTGGCCGCCGATTGCCAACACCGCACCGCGCTGACAAACCGAAACCTGGATTCGGTCCCTAGAGGTACTTGAGCCACCAGTGACTGTGGCTGGACTTGTAGCGGTCGTACCAGCGGCACAAATAATAAAACACCCACACGGTCAATCCCCAGGCCAGATACAGGCGCAGCAATGAGGGCTGGTAAAAGTCCGGCCAGTTGGCCGAATTCTGATTGTTGACCAAAGAAAACCACTGCCCGTGGACCAGGCGAAAATACAGCAACGCGGTGAAGTGGATAAAGAAAAAGTGCAGCAGGTAAAAGAAAAACGGCACCCGGCCGAACACACGCAAAACCTGGAACACCCGCGCCTGGCGGCGTTCAAACAGGATCAGCAGCAACAACGCCGGCCCCAGCGTCATCAACAGAAACAGCAGCGAAGGCGGGTATTTTTGTGTATTGATAAACGACATCAATGTGTACAGCGCGTTTTTCTGCTGGCTCCACACCCCGGTGTCACCGTACAGGTTGCTGAAACGCAGCAGCACAAACAGCGCAATGGCACCGAGGCCAAGATACAACAGGGCGCGGCGACGCTGATCGGCGGGCCAGTGCATCAGTTGGCCAAACACATAACCGGCGCCCATCACGCCGATCCACGGAATCAGCGGGTAGGCAAAATACACCCCCCAGTTGCCCTGCGCGTTGAGCGCCACCCAGCCACCTTCGTGCAGCACCTGCCAGAGCCAACCCAGTGAACCCAGATCGGTCGGCACCACCGCATTGAACGCGTTGTGAAAGAAAATCATGGCCAGCGAGATCACGCCAATCCACAGCACCGGCAACCACACCAGCGCGGCCAGCGCCACCATCGACACCCCGATGGCCCAGATCACCTGCAGGAAAAAACCCCAGCTGGCCCACAGCGGTGCCAGCGACCAGGCCAGATTGACAATCAGTATTTCCACCGCGATCAGCCACAAACCGCGCACCAGCAAAAAACGACTGACCGCGCCGGTGTCCTGCACCTTGTCGGCGTACAAGCGCGCCGAAGCGCCGGCCAGAAAAACAAACACCGGGGCGCAGAAGTGCGTGATCCAGCGGGTGAAAAAATAGCCCGGGGTGGTTTGCGTCAAATCTTCCGGTGCAAAGGCTTCCTGCGACCAGAAATCGCGCACGTGATCGATCGCCATCAGCACAATCACCGCGCCGCGCATGATGTCCAGTGAATGAATGCGCGCCCTGCCCTGAGATTCGTTCATGGTCAACTCCTGTTTTTGCAAAAATTCTAGCACCGCATTCGGACCTGCACAAGCGCAAATACGAAGAGACCGGCAGATCCGCTCAAACCGGTCCACCAGAAATCGCCGTAGCCACGCCCGCCGATCCGGGTTAGACTAGACGCAGAACACCCAATCAATCCTCACAATGCGCAGTCGCAGCGGAGCACCATGAAAAAAATCCTTTTGAAATCCTTGTTGAAGGGCACCATGCTGGTGGTGCCAATCGCCATCACCGTGTGGGTGCTGGTGGAGTTGTATCTGTGGATCAACGCCCTCGGCACCCAGGCCCTGGCATCGGTTAAGCTCGGGCATCTGGCGTTTCCCGGCAGCGGTCTGCTGATGTTGTTGCTGGTGCTGCTGGCGGTCGGCCTGCTGGCGCGCTTCAGCCTGATCAGCTGGCTGTATGCCCGCATTGAAAAAACCATGATGAGTTTTCCGCTGGTGAAAACCCTGTACGGCGCGGTGCGTGATTTTGCCAACATGTTCGACAAGGACAAAAGCCCGGCGCAACAAACCGCGCTGATCGATTTGAGTGCCCAGGGTCTGGGCCAGGTGATCGGCTTCATCACCAACGAAGAACTGCCCAAGGCGCTGGCGCAAAACACCGCCAACGGGCCGCTGGTGGCGGTGTACCTGCCGATGAGCTACAACGTCGGCGGCTTCACTGTGTACATGCCCAAAGAGCGCGTGCAACCGGTCGACTGGTCCTTCGAGGAAGCCATGCGCTTCGCCCTCACCGCCGGCGTGTCGCAGGAATCCAGGACCGATCAAACAGCCCGGAGCAAACACCCATGAGTTACGCACATCAATAGAACCTGCATTCAGATTCAGGCAGGTCCACAAATGCACCGGCCGCTGCCAGGCTGTCCTCCAGCAATTCGCTGAAATCCAACAAGCGGTGACCCAGTGATTGGCTCCTGTCCGGAAAATTGTAACAACGCCATACCAGCCAGTGATATTGATCGCCCGACTGCGCCCACAGCACCTGATAGTCGCATGGAGATTTCAGGATGATGGTGTCCTGCCCGCTGTAATCCAACAAGAATTCGACCGGCACACGCCAAAAATCAATTTCTTGCAGAACATCGGCCAGAGCTTGCAGGCTCTCCGGTGACAAGTTCACCTGCACACTGACATCCCCTTCTTCTGCACAGGTTTTGCGGGTGTATGTGCCGGTGTAGCCGTTGTAGGCGTGCACATGGTCCCAAAAATGCACCAGTTTCAATGCATCGGTGGCAGGCAAAGGTGGCAGTTTCTCGAGCATTGCACTACCTCGTTTTTGTCGCCAGCTCAATTCATCGTCGGCAAACTCAAACATCGATACACTGGGGCCACATGGATCCGCCCACAATGCCCCGTTGGCAGCACCGGTTTGCCGGGCGAAAACCAGCCAGGGCTCGCCCTCTATAAAATCCACTGCACAGCGATCATACGCGTCTATTGGCGTCCGTATTGTCACTGTGGAATTCGCGCCTTGAATGTTTTGCAACACATGAAATTCAGTCAAATACCAATCCGCCTCAGCGTTCTCGGTGTCGCCGGGTCCCAGCAGCCAGTCAATGCGTGTCACGATGCCCTTGAACACCACATCGTCGTGCGACAGTTTCACAGCGCCGGGCCTACCCGATTGACAGGCCAGCAAGCACAGGCACAGCGCCAGGGTGAGCAACACTTGCCATGTGCGTTTATGGACTTTGGTGAACAGCTCAACCATGGGTCACTGCATGGGCAGAGACCCGACGCCCCAGCACCAGTGCATTGGCCAGCAACAACACCACCGGCCATGAGGCCGACACAAATTCAAAGGCCATCTGACCCCAGCTCCATTGGCCCAACTCTTTAAACATGAACATGTGCACGGTCAACACGATGACACCCAGGAAAAACCACACCCGGTCAAAACCCAACACCCATCTCATGACCAGCAAAGGCGCCTCCATGAGTAAAACGCTCACATTGGCCAAACACAGAACGGGAAAAATATACACAACCCAGGATGCGTTGTTGAGCGCATTCAAATCAAACCAAACCGGCATCAGCGTCAGCGCCGCAGCCAGGAGATTCAGGGCTGGCAAGGTGTATTTCAGAATGAACAGTTTCATCGGCTTTCCCGCCATTGAATGCCATCATTCTAGCGAACATGCACCCATGAGACAAGCGGTCTGCTATCAATGCATTGTGCATGAGACGAATGACAGAATCGCTGCGATCGGGACTGCGCATGGACTGCGACAATTTGCCACATTCTCATGTCATGCAGCAGCCGGTAAAATTCTGGCGTTTTTCAATCAGTCGTCATTGACAATGGGGTCTGACCTTGTAAAGGCCTCAGCCCATCTCTGGCCTGAATTTGCCGGGTGTGATTGCAATCGCGACTCAATCAAGACATGTGAGACCATGAAATACATTCAATGGGTTTATCCCGGCTTATTGGCGTGCGCTGCTGCGCTGGCACAAAACAATTCCACCGTTGCGACCGATCTGGAAGAGATTCAGGTTCTGGGCGATCAAGCAGAATCAAGTGAAGTGAAGTTATTTCCCGAGGAATCAAGCATTCTGACGGATACAGCGGAAATTCTCAAAAACATGCCCGGTGCGACGGTGAATCGCAACGGCGCTCTCAGCGGCATCGCCCAGTACCGTGGTTTGTTTGGCTCACGGGTCAATGTGCAGGCAGACGGTATACAAGTGATGGAATCGTGCAGCAATTCCATGGATGCAGCGATGAGTCACGTGCCATCCACTCTGGTTGAAGCGGTGACATTGCAACGTGGCATCACACCGGTCAGCCAGGGCATCGAAACACTCGGTGGACGCATCAACGTGCTCACGCGTTCGGTGCTAGACAACCCCGAAGGCTTCAGCGGCAACGCACGTCTGGGCATGTCCAGCGCCAACGATGGGCAAACCGCTGCGCTGATGCTGGCACACAGGAGCAACCGCCACGCCTGGCAAGTGGGCATTGATGATGAAAGCGGGGACAATGTGAGCTTTCCCGGCGGCCACAATGTGTTCACCGGTCTGGACCGCCGCTATTACACCGCAGCATACGGTTATAAAACGGATGGCGGCAGCGTGCGCCTGAACTGGAATTACAATGACACCGGGGAAACGGGTACACCTTCACTGCCCATGGACATCACCTATGCGCGTGGCGGCATCACCGCCCTTGACTGGGCACATGTGCTGGCTTCCGGCTGGTCACTGTCCAATACCTGGTCCTACCAGAACACCGAACACGTGATGGACAATCACCGCCATCGCAACACCACGGCGGGCTTGCAACGCGAATCCTACACAGAAGTCACCCATCGACGCGTGGTGTTTGAAGCCGAAAAAGAAAGCGGCGCAAACGGCTGGCACCTGGGGCTGGCCTGGGATGCCACCGACAATGACGCCTTGATCAGCAATCCGGAAAACACCCAGTTCAACATCATCAATTTTGACACTGAAAGACAACGCAGCAGTGTGTTTGCAGAATGGACGCATGCCCTGGCTGCAAGACACCGGCTGACGGCCGGCCTGCGCTGGACCCGGGTCAACACAGACGCTGCCGATGTGTTCAGCACGGTGTCGCTGATGGACACAGCCATGGGCCAGCTGCACCGAACCCTGCAAGACCGTTTCAATCAATCAGACCGCGATCGCAGCGATGACCATGTGGACCTGTCACTGCAATGGCACCATGCGTTGAATGATGCCATGGCCTTTGAGTACGGGCTGTCTGTCAAACATCGGGCACCAAGCCATCAGGAACGTTATTTGTGGCTGCCACTGGAAGCCACCGCGGGACTGGCCGATGGCCGGCAATATCTGGGAGATCCCAATCTGGACCCGGAACGCGCGGTGCAGTTGGAATGGGGCATGAATTATTCCCGCGGCCCCTGGCGCGTGTCCCCACATGTCTTCCTGCAACGCATTGACGACTACATTCAGGGCACCCCCAACACCGTCATGCCGGCACCGGAAGGCACATTGCGATACAGCAATGTCGATGCCCAACTGTACGGCCTGGATGCCGACATCCGCTATCAAGCCAGTGATCGCCTCACTTTAAACAACGTCACCACGCTGGTGCGCGGGGAACGACGCGACATCGACGATAATCTGTATCGGATCGCACCATTCAGCAGCCGTTTTGGGTTGCAATATCATTTGGATGCCTGGCAATTCTCAGCAGAACTGCTGGGCGTAAAACGTCAAAACCGTGTTTCCGATACCAACGCCGAGCGCAGCACGCCAGGCTTCGGGTTACTGAATCTCAACACCTCGAGAAAATTCGGCGACAACCACATTGTGAAATTGGCCATTTTCAATGCCTTGGACAAACGTTACTACGAACACACCAATGGCTACAATCGCAACAACCTCAACGTGGATGTCGGTTTTGACCCCAATGACCTGCAAAGATTCAGGCTGCCCGGCAGTGGCCGTGATGTGCGCCTGAGCTGGCTGATGAACTGGTGAGGTCTGCAACCCGGCCCCATTACTCAGAAAATTAACATTCAGCCCCAGCAACTTCGATGGCGCTTTTGTTAAACCCGCTCGGTGGTCGATCCCAACCATTCGACAAAGCCCCACCCTGCCTCAGGAGATGGAGACTGCCCCCGTACAGCGTCAAGAGTACAAGGACAAAACGGCAGCCGGCGCACAGGCCACACGACATTGTGCGAAGCGGTCGGCAGAAATGCGCGCGCATCTGGGTTAAAATGCGTTCAGTTCGCGCCAGCCAGGCGCGCCAAAGCCGGGCCAATTCATTGCAACCTTGAAACAGACGACATGAACGACACACCCCACACAGTCGAACACATCACCCGCCACCTGAACGCCTATCGGGACGGCGATGAACTGGCGCTGCATCACGTGCTGGAGGGCATGTACGAGCAGTTGTGCCGGCTGGCCAACAACCAGCTGTTCAAATACAACCAGAAAACCGCCTCGGGCACCGAGCTGGTGCACGAGCTGTACCTGAAATTCGCCAGCGCGGCGCAACTCAACGCAGAGAACCGCCAACATTTTCTGGCCATTTCCGCCACCGCCATGCGGCAGTTGATTCTGGATCAGATCAAGGCCAAGGGCCGACTGAAACGCGGCGGCGATCTGCTGCACACCACGCTGTCCAAGGCGGCCGCCACCTGGGCCGACAACCGCATGGAAATCATCGCGGTGGATCGCGCGGTGAAAAAACTCGCCGAGATTGAACCGGTGCTGGCCGCCACCGTGGAGTGCAAATACTTCGCCGGCTACTCAGACGCCGAAACCGCCGAAGCCCTCGGCGTCACCGAACGCAGCGTGCGCCGCTACTGGCAGCGCGCACGCAAATGGTTGGCGCTGGAAATCCGCGGCCAGTGACGGCCGCGCACGCGCCTCACAGGTTGGCTGCACCCGGCGTCGGCGTGCCCGAGAATTGAAAATCGCTGTCGTCATCGCCGCTGTCGGACACGCGCACGATGGAACCTGCCAGGCTGTTGGAATCCGCTGCGCTGGTGGCGGTGCCGGAGACCAGCACCACCGGTGAAGGCAACCCCGGAATCGACGGGTCGATCACTTCGCCCTCGTAGGACAAGGCATCGATCACCGTCAGGCCGGCAAAATCCACCAGCGCCACCGCATCCGGCGCACCGTTCTGAATGCTGTTGCTCGCGCTGGCAAAGGCCACCGTCGGCACTGCAACCGGCACCGTGGCCAGCAGCGAGGGCGAACCCACCACCAGGTATTCACCCGGATTCAGCACGCCGATCGACGCCAGAGCGATGCGGTCGTATTCCGCATTGACGGTCGACGAGCCGTTCACCAGCACCAGCGAAATGTTGGTCAAATCAACCGGCGATGGACCGTAATTGTAAATCTCCACGAATTCGTCGTTGTCGGCGCCGACGTTGTCGTAGTCGACTTCATTGATCCACAGCGTATTGAATGTGTCCAGTTCGGTGTTGACCGAGCCCGGCGTGACCAGCGGCACCTGCTGCCAGTCGTCCACCGCGTTGTCGGTGTCAACGCCATTGGCGATGCGCGCCAGCGAGCCGTCGCCGTCGTCCATCGCCAGGGTGGCCACCCCTTCAACCAAATTCACCGTCCCTGTGAATCCCAGATCGGCGGCGGTGATCTCGCCCTCATAGGACAAGGCATCAAACACGGTCTCGGTGAGCGAATCGGCGACGGCCAATCCATCCGGCGAGCCGTTTTGAATAAAATTGTCGCTCTGCAGGAAAAACAGCGCACCGGGCGGCACCGTCACATCTGTGCCACCGAGCACCGCGTAGCCCAGACCTGGCAAGTCACCGGTCAGTGGCACTTCAAGGTACACTGCATTGGTGCTGCCGTTGACCAGGTACACCGACAGATCATCCAGGTTCAGATTCTGGTGAGTGGGATTGAACAATTCGACAAACTCAGCACTCTCAACAGCGCCGAGCATGTCATAGTTGACCTCATTGATCACCAGCCGCGGCACCACCACCAGATCCTCAGCGAAGCGCGGCTGAATTTTATTTTCACCCAGGTGAAAACTTAAGGGGCCCCGAACGGCCAGGAAAGTGTCGTTGATTTCCGGGAATGGATTGATCAGATAGTTGCGCCCCTCCACCGGCAAATCGTCGTCGATGAGAAATTGATCCCCGCCCGGCAAAGCTGTCACGGTGACATTCTGCACTTCCACCAGTACGGCGTTCAACGGGTCGGCCACAGCACCGACCAGCGCCGCCGGCGTGGTCAGCACCGGCGCCGGCAACGGCTGACCCGTAGCAGTGACTGCAGCGACGGCGTTGATGAGTTGAATCTCACCAAAAAAGTCATTCACATCCGCCGGATTCAGGTCCACGCGATCGCCCGGCTGCACGGCGATGCAATCGGCGCCGCCATCAAACACAAACGCCGCGGAATGATCGCTGCCCTGAAAATCCACGTCGCCCGGCACGGTCTGAACATGGTAACCGGCGTCAATGCGGCACGAAGTCACCAGCAGGTTGCTCAAAGCCACGCGGCCATCCACCAGGCCCTGTTTGACGTCGTACACGGTGACAAATTCCGGGCAATCCACCTGCACATCACTGACCGGCGCCAAGCCCATCACTCCGCTGCCGTTGAGCACTGCGCAGCCGGCATGATCGGTCTCAACCACATAGGCCTGTCCGGTTTCCACCAGTGTGCTGAAGGTGAACAGGCCATCGCTGCTGTGCATCTGCACTTCTTGACCGTTCAAGCTGAGATTGAGTGTTTCACCGAGACCACTCAGCCCGGTGATTTCACCACCCACGCTGAAACGCGGTTCGAATCCGCTGATGAAAATTTCATCGCCGCCGGCGATGGCCGCATTGGAAAAAAAAGTGCCTGCGCACGCCATGCCTGCGCACAAGACCAGAATGGATCTGAACATGAAGTGTACCCCCTGAATATCCCGATGCCAGTCTATCAAACACCCCTCCGCGCGACAAGTGCAACATCGCTCAGCCGCGCATTCAAATCCACATCGATGGCCATGAAGGGCGATTTGACCCCCGCGCACCGCCGCATGCGACACACTGCGTCAGTGATCGCAGGGATGGTGGTGCGCTGCACCTGCATGCCACCACACAGGCGATGAAAGAATTGCGCTAGACTCAGCGCTCACAGAGTCATTGAGATGATTCACAATGTGCGCAGAAAAGACCACAAATCGTCCAGCTCGGCCTCGCTCAGATAAGAAAATCGATCGCCGACCACGCGTTGCATCAGGCCCGTGACCGGGCGACCGCCGGCGCTCAGGCCTTCGTGCAACAGGCGTCCGAACTGCGCGCGGTCATAGCCCTTGAGCACGGTCAACGGCGGCACGCCATTCAGCGCGTCGCCAAGCAAATCCATGCCGTGGCATTCGATGCAGGTGGTTTTTGCCAGGTATTCGCCGCGCGCTGCGGCCGAATCCTCACCCGCGTGCGCCAGCGCCGGCACGCGCGCCACCCACTCCGGCATGGCCGTCTCCTCACCGGTGATCAGGCTCCAGCGCGCGCGCCAGCCCAGCCGTGCGGAGGGCAGCGGCACCTCATGCAAGGGCGCGTGGCGCATGAACTGGATCATCGCTGAGATGTCGGAGTCGCTCAGCAAAGTGAACGAATAGGCCGGCATGCTGAACAGCGAGCGCCCCTGCGCCGAGATCCCCGCGCGAATGGCGCGGGCCACCGCCTCTGGCGCTTGCGTGCGCGCGTGCTGCACCAGATTGGGCGCCACCGCCACGTCCACCCAGTCCCATACATGGGAGAAATCGCGGCCCTGCAGGCGCTGCCCATGGCAACCGAAACACCCGCGCGTGCGCAGCAAATGTTCGCCGCGCTGCAACACCGCGTCGTTCAGCGTGGCATCGAACTCAAAAACATGCGTCTGCGTCGCTGGTGTCAGACGCCATTCACTGAGGCCCCACACCAGACCCCAGGCCAAAGCCGGCAGCAAAGGCAGCTGCATCGCCAGGCGTTTCAGCTGCGTCATCAATAAATCATTGAACATCATTATTCTCCCGTGCCCGGACGGCGCAGCCAATCAATTCGCATGGAATACTGATGACGTGCTCGCGGTGGACAGTCTGCAAAGTATAAACGCCCGCCGGTCGGAACCTCAGCGGCTTTGTTCAATAAACCCCATGAATACGGCAAAACACACGGACCATGCTGACAATTCCGCACACACGTGAACGCCATTCGGCCCGTGAATTCACTGCAGCGATCAACTCAGGCTGGCTGCAGTTCGCTCAAAGCACGATCAAACCGAAGCCGTTTGTATAGATCAGATCGTCCAATTCATAGGCACCGATGTCGCAGGTGTTTGAGTAACCGCCGAATTGCGGCCGTTCAATTAAACGCTGGTCGAATTGATGGCAGGCGTTGGGGTTGCCGGCATTGGGTGCCAGCGCACTGCCTGAGTCAATCAATGGGCTGCCGTGCAGCGGGTGTTGCGTCACAAATATCGGTTCATTGTGATTAATGATCCCCCACAAGGGGCTCAACAATGGGTCGGTGTTTTCACGGTTGCCGCTGTTGGCCGGCAAATTGCAGCTGGCATCGCTGCTCAGGTTGTGCCCGTTGCCGGCGCCGTCACCAAAATCCGCGTACGGCGGGTTGTGGGTGACGCAGTTGAAGGGCACATCCAGGCCATTGCCGGAAAACACCGAATTGCGCACAAACAATGCGCTGGTGCCCGAACTGCCCCCCTGAAAAACTCCGACGCCGTCGTTGTCTGTGACAGTTGCGTTGATCAGGAACATATCGCCTTGAGCGATCGAAACGCCGCCCATGAAAGCCGTCTGGTTCAACTGCCCGTGGCCATTGGCGCTCACGGTGGAACTGAGGATCACCGCCGATTGCGGCGGTGCGGTCACGTGCACTGATGACGTGGATATACCGACATCTTGAGTGCTTTCGTTGTGATGCACTGAGCTGTACTGCAGCCTCAAATTGCCGCCGAACGTGGTCACGATGCCGTTGCCCCCGGCGCTGATGGGCACCGGCGCCACCCAAGTGTTGAGGCTGATGTCCGACAGCGACACCGTGGTGTTCGCAGCTTCCGAGTAGATGCCGGCACCAAAGCCGGCCCGGTTAAAAATCAAGAAACTGTTGGCCAACGTGAATTGTGTGACTCCCGAGCCGACATAGATGGCACCGCCCTGACGCGGGTGGGACAGGCTGGACTGGGCGTTGCCGAATGCCACACCGATGCCATAGAACAAGACGTTTTGTGCACCATTCACTTCAAACACACGGTCCAGCCAGGCGCCGCCAACCTGGCCCTGCACCACCGGCAGATCAGTCCAGCTGCTGGCCGGCACGCCGGGATTTTCCACCGACACCGTCAAGTCATCTGTCACATCCAGATCATTGACCCCCGAGAAATCGGTAAAAAGGTCTATCAGGGTCAGCGTGTGCGTGCTGCCGCGTGGCAAATAAATCACATCCGCTCCGGCCAGGGCGTTGGCTTCCATCACCGCCGCGCGCAGTGAGCACTGGCCTGTGCTGTCGCTGCACTGGCCGTTGCCCGGCGCGGCATCGACGCTGTCGGTGGTGCTGTTCACGGTGAATTCAACGGCACCGACAGAACCCGCCGCAATCAGCAATAAAACAAAAATCTTAAACATGTCTCTTCTCCCTTGGTTGAAAGTCCGCCTGGCCTGAATCCCTGCGCGGCATTCAGGCCTCTCATCTGCTATAAGATGCAATCGGCCGGTGCATTTGCACAAGACATTGAAAACTTTTCGATGCATTGCACACAGGCTCGAGCGATGCCACTGCGGCGGTCATGTGGCGGGCGCTTTAATCCAATCCAGACGCAAGAAGATCGCCTGCCCCGCGACAAGCGGACTTCATTTGCCGATGGATTCAAAGCCGTTGGCAAAAATCACGTGCGGGTTCTCAAACACAAACGTCAGGAACGCGCCCGCCAGCAAATCGTTGTCTGTCGATTCAAGCCCGGGTTGTCCAATCTGCAGCGTTGGTCCAAACCCATAGTCACCGCTGCTCAGGGCAAATCCCAGGTTGGCGTTCAGCGCGTCCGAGAGAAAATGCTGGGTGTCATTGACATTGACGCCGCTGGATGAGCCAAACACGATGTGCACCAGGCCCCCGTTGTTTGCAGCCGTGTCCTCGAACGGCGTGCCGATCACCACGTCATCAAACCCGTCCAGATTAAAATCCCCCGACTGTAATATCAAACCAAAAACATCGCCGGTTTCCGCTGCACCAAACAGACTGCCGGAATCCTGTGTCAGGGTGATGTTGCCAGTGGCCGTGAGCCCTGCGACATCGCCGAGGATGACGTGCACGGCGCCCGCATCCACAATCGCATTCAAATCTTCATACGGCGCCCCCACCAGCAAGTCCTGCACGCCATCGCCGTTCACATCGCCGTGAGACAGAGAAAAGCCAAACAGATCATTGACTTCCAGGACCACACCGGACAAATCGTCCTGTGACCAGATCTCATTGCCGGCAAACAATCCAATGTCATCGTCGGTGCCGTAAAACACCTGCACCACGCCGGCGTCGGTGACGCCGTTGAAATCTTCATACGGCACGCCCACCACCAGATCGTCGTGCCCGTCCTGATTGAAATCAGCGGCGGTGAGAGCCAGGCCGAAATAATCCCCCACTTCAGGCACGCCGAGCACATTCGCCGGTGACTGGCTGATGGGCACACGATTGCCGCCGCTCAAACCGCCGGGAAACCCCCGATACACCATCACCAATCCCGAATCTTCAACACTGTTGCCCACCGAAATGGTCTCATCGTGCCGATACACGGAAACCACCAGATCGTCTTCTCCGTCCTGATTGAAGTCACCGGCGGTCAGTGCGTAGCCGAACATGGCATTGTCCTGCAACAACTCGCCGCCAAACGGCGCGTCGGTGTCGATGTGTATGTAATCCGAGGTGCTCGACAGACCCTGTGCGGCGCCATAGAAAATATTCACCGCGCCGGCGTTGCTGAAGGTGCTGTTACCCGGGTCATTGAAATCCGTGGTCACATCTTCATACGGCGAACCCACCGCCAGATCGTCAAAGCCGTCGCCATCGAAATCACCGGCGGCCAGAGACCAGCCAAAAAAATCATCCGCCTCCACCCCGTCGGCGTTCGCGGCCAGTGTTTGCGTCAAGGCAACGATGTTGTCCGGCAAGCCGTGATAACGACCGTAAAACACGATCACAGCCCCCGCATCGGCCAACACGCCATTGTATTGTTTGCCCGGCACACCCACCGCCAGATCAGCCCAGCCGTCGCTGTTGAAATCACCGGTGGCCATGGCAAAAGCCAGGCTGTCCCCGGCACTGCTGACGTACGGCGTGCCCGGTGAATCCAGATCGGTGTAGTAAGCAAAGAGCACTGTGGCCGCTTTCTCAGCCTTGGCAAGCAACGGCGCCCGGGTGGCGTCTTGTCCGAGGCCGGCGGTGGCCAGCAGCGCAGTCAATATCGTCTGTAACATGTGAATTCTCCCAATAAGGCCCTGTCAGATGCGGGCCGTCAATATTCAAACCATCAACCACACGATGGCGATTCCATTCTCAAGGCCCTATGGCCTGCGGATTAAGCGACCGATGGTTTGTGCAACCACCCATCACTGTGCGCTTCGCGCAATCAAGGCAAAGCCGTTTCTGAAAATCACATCGTCCAGCTCGTACGCCCCGATGTCACAGCGGTTTTCCCACCCACCGTGCCTGGGCCGTTCAACGAAGCGCTGGTCAAACTGGTGACAGGCATTGGGGTTGCCTGAATTGGGCGCGAGGAGACTGCCGGCATCAATCAACGGACTGCCACCCAACGGATGCTGGGCCAGAAACACCGCATCATTGACGTCAATCAGACCTTGCAAAGGGCTCAGCAACGGATCGATGTTTTCGCGGTTGCCGCTGGCGGCCGGCAGAAGGCAACTGCCATCGCTGCTCAGATTGAATCCGTTGCCCGCGCCGTCGCCGAAATCCGCGTTGGGCTTGAGCACACAATTGAACAGATTCACGCCATCGCCGTTGGCATCAAGCACCGTATTGCGCACAAACAAAAAACTCTCGCCCGGGTTGCCTGCCTGTGACACACCTGCGGCAAAATTGTCGCTGATGGTGGAACTGATGATGTACAAATCGGCGGATGCCACCGACACGCCACGCATCTTCGCGCTCTGGGTGATCAGATCGCTGCCGTTGGCACTGATGGTGGAACTCAGGATGAATGAAGACTGACTGGACAGGTTGATGTCCACAGCCGATGGAAAGAACCCATCGTCTTGGCTGGAAACGTTGTGATGCACCGAACTGTACTGCAATCTCAGCGCCCCGTTGAGGGTGTAGATGGCGCCGCCCCCACCGCCCAGAATGATGACCAGCGGCGGCACCCAGACGTTGTAGCTGATGTCGGACAAAGACACCGTGGTGGAGGCGGCCAATGAATAAATGCCGCCGCCGAACCCGGCCCGGTTAAGCATCACATAGCTGTTGGCCAGGGTGAAGTTGGTGACTTCTTCTCCGACATAAATCCCGCCACCCCTGCGCTCATGCGAATGGCTGCTTTGTGCATCGCCGTAGGCAATGCCAATGCCATAAAACAGAATGTCCTGGCCTTCGGCCACCTCAAAAACCCGGTCCTTCAACGGGTTGCTGGCATCGCCTGTGATCAGCGGCAATTCCGCCACACTGGCCGCGGGCAGCAACGGATCCTGGATTGACAGGGTCAACGATTCAAAAATATCCAGGTCATTGACCGCCTCCGTGTCGTTGTTGGCATCACGCAAGGTCAGCACGTGCGTGGTGTTGCGCGGCAGATAAATGACATCCGGCCCGAACAGTGCATTGGCTTCCATCACCGCGGCGCGCAATGAACATTGCCCACCGGCATTGCTGCACTGCCCATCACCGGTGACGACATCAACGCTGTCAACAAGGGTGTTGACGGTGAATTCCAGCGCGCTGGCTGAACCTGCAATCAATAACATCAAGGCAATCCATCTACGCATCGCATTCCTCCAAGGGTTCATCGTCCGTATTTTCTCCGTCATGCCCACGCCGGGCATTCCGGGACGCTTTGCCTAGTTAAGATGCATTCGCTGTCTGGAATTGCACAAGAAAGTTAAAATTGTTTTGCACGGGCGTGTGCAGAAAGCCAACCGGGGCTGTGTTTCACGATGACTCATCAGCGAGTCGATCACGCAATTGCTGCGTGGACGGGTCATCTTCTCCCAGATGCTGCTGCTTCAACTGCAACAGCGCTTTCAGTTTCGGCATCGCCGTGGCATCGCCCAGACGATGTTGCAACCACAGCACAAGGTCCTGAAGATCCAGCAGCCAGCGCGAATCGGCGGGCAGTTGCGCCTCGGCGGTGTGGAGCACATCCTGCAAATCCGGCAATGCCCGACCCGGCTGCCCGGCATCGTGCAGCATCCAGCCCCAATACAAATTGGCCTGAATGGCCTGATCGCTGGTCAATCCGTGTTTGCCGGTTTGCGTGTCAATGATCTCCCGTTGCAAGCGATCGGCGGTGTCAATGTCCCTGGCTTCGGCATAAAACCCGGCCAGCAGGTTCTTGAACATCATCGCCCGGCCACCGTCTGCGCCGTACACCTGATACACCAGATGCATGCGCGGCTCAATGGCCTTGATGGCTTTTTCCGGTTGTCCCATGGATTTATAGGCATCGGCGAGATTCACCCGCGCGATCAAACTGCTGGAATGATCCGGTCCGAGATAGGCGTCCATTTCCTCAACCACTTGCTCCATTCTTTGCACCCCCTGTGGCAAAGTTTCGTCGCGATAGGTGAGCACTGTGCCCGCCGCGCCCTTGGCAATCAATACATCCAGATTGTCCGGCCCGTAATGCGCGGTGAAATGTTCCACCGCTTTCAGGTAGTGTTCAAAGGCGGTGTCATAGTCCTGCAAAATTTCATGGTAATTGCCTTCCACCAGGTGAATGTTGGCCAGACTGGACAGATTTTGATCGCCTTGCTGCCAAACCGCTTTGGCCTGTGCGATCAGTGGCGGCACTTCTTTCAGTCGCATGCTTTCGTTGTAACTGTAAATCAGATTGATCAGCACGCTGATCTGCAGCTTGGCATCCGCCGCCGTGACCGGTTCAATCTGAATCGCTTCCAGCAGCAAGGGTTCGGATTCGCTGTAGTTGTTGTTGTCATTCAAGGCCGCGCCTTTCTGCACCAGCAAATCCAGTCGCATTGAAGAGGTCAAATCGGCGTCCGCCAGCAGGCGCGTTGCCAGCTCAATGGCTTTCTGCGGCCGCCCCTGCTGGCGGTAGGTTTTGATCAGCTGCAACAGGTTTTCATACTTCTGGCGTTTGGAGATTTGCGTGTTGCTGAACAGTTGGGCTTCGGCCTCGGACAACACGTCCATCAACAGCACATCCTTGCCTTCATGCAGCGGCGATGATTTCAATAAGATGTTGCTCAGAACGTCATTGATGGCCTGTATTTCATGACTGGCCTGGCGGGTTTTGTGGTTGCTGTACAAAGTCAAAGCCGTGATGCCAATGGCCAGTGCCAGCACCGACCCGGCCGCCAGCCGCTTGGCCCGGATCAGCGGCGATTGCTCGAGCTTCTGCAGCTGCTGCTCAACCCAGCCCACGGCGGGACGCAAAGCCGGGTCCGGTTCAAGCATGCGCGCAATCAGCGCGCGCCAGCGCCTGGGCCCCTGAACGGTCCGGCTGCGCTCCTGCAATGGCACGGCCCGATCGTCCTGGCCGCTGCGTTCCTGTCCCTGCAAGGGGTGCACGCCGCTGCACATGTGCCAAAACAACAGCCCCAGCGCGTACACATCGCTGGCGGCATCGGGGGCCTGACCCCTGAACTGTTCCGGCGCCATGGCCATTGGACTGACCTGCACCACGTGATCGTCGGCGGGCGCCTGCTCAAGCCGACGACTGGCGCCAAAATCCAGCAGGATGGCGCCGCGATTCGGTTGCAACATCACGTTCGGCGCCTTGATGTCGCCATGCACCAGCCCGTTGTTGTGTATGGCTTTCAGCGCCTGACACAAGTGCCGGGCGCAGGTGAGACATTCGCTGCGACTCAGGGGCCGCTGTAGCAGGCGTTCGGAGAGCACTTCGCCGTCCAGATAATCGCTCCAGTAGCCGACCAGATCGTCCGCCACCATGGCGCCCTGAATCGCCAGCACATGCGGATGTCGCACCCTGGCCATGTTGCGCGCTTCAAGCAGAAACTGATCGGCGCCGATGTACAGCCGGTTTTTACGGTTGAGGAACTTGACCGCCACGTCGCAATCCAGCATCGGGTCGTGCGCCCGGTACACCTCGCCGATGCCACCTTCGCCAATTTTTTGCCGGATGCTCAGATGGCCCCATTGATCGCCTTTCTGCATCACCACACGCTGGACATCGATGTGTTCTCTGAAGCGTTGACTGATCCGGTGAATGCGATCCAGGGCGTCCAGCCGGGCATCGCCCGGCGAGGGTTGCGACGGCAACACCTCGGTGATGCCGTCATTGATTTTTTCCGCCAGCCGATGTAAATCCTCGTCGCGCGCGTCGTTCACGTCATGCAATCCGCCAGTTTCATGATGGCGCGCGTGATGAACATGCGCGCTGCATTGGCCGACGGTTTGTCGGTCAAAACAGCAATTTCCTGGTGTGTAAAGCCAAATTCCAGACGCAACACCACCGCTTCCTTTTCTTCCACCGACAAACGATCCAGCGCCTGGTCATAGGCCAGCAGGGCGTTCATGTCCTGGGCATTGTCAACCGGATCGGCGCTGCTTTCCAGGGATTGATTGTGCGGTTTGTTTTTGCGCAGCTCCTGGCGGATCTGATTGATGAACACGGTGCGCAGATAGGCAAAAAACGCGCCGGGCCGTTTCGCCTCAATGCGACCGGCGCGGTCAAACGCCAGCATCAAGGTGTCCTGCACCAGATCTTCGGTGTCCATCAGATCGCGGGTGTATTGCGGCAACCGCCCCCGGGCCCAGCGCCGCAACAGCGGCTGATACAGCTTAAACAAGGCATCGCAGGACGCCCGGTCGCCCTTTTTATAGCGTTCAAGTAATACGGATGTGGTGCTGTAATCCTGCACAGTTTGCTGGCTTGATAAGTGCCTTGATTGTAGCAGAATGTCCATGCACTGGCCAAACACCGACCGGCGTGCACGCGCCATTGACGCTGGGGTTTTGTGACCCAACGCACATTTCAGCCCATGCGCGGCTCGGCCAGGTCATGAATTCTCGCTGCTTCACGTAATCATCAACACATCACAAATTTATGGGGGGGACCCATGCAAAAATACATCTGCATCATCCTGTTGACGCTGTGTCTGGGTCACGCCGGCGCGGTGGATTTCACCGTCAACACTGAATTTGACACCATCGACGATGTGCCCGGAGACGGTTTCTGCGAAGACCCCAATCAGCTGTGTTCGTTGCGCGCGGCGATCATGGAAGCCAACCACCTGCCGGGACTGGACCGCGTGTTCCTGCCGCAGGCCATGACCTTCACACTGACGCAACCGGCGCCGATGCCGGTGGACGGCGAGTCCGGCGGCGATCTGGACATCACCGATGACATCGTCATCAGCGCGGTCAATGGAGAGGATTTGATCGGTCACTTCGAACAAATGCCGGTGATTGACGGCAACGACACGCACCGGGTGTTTGAAATCTGGAACACCGTCGATACCGCGGTGTTTTTCAGCGTGCACGTGACCGGTGGCAACGCCGGCCCCACGGGCTGGGGCGGCGCCTTCGCGGTCGCCGGCATCAGCGGCGATTTCGTGCTGGAAAACGTCAAAGTGTCGAACAACAGCGCGCAATCCGGCGGCGCAATTTACAGCATTGCCAACCGCACCACCGTTGCGCTGAGCGAGCTGTCCTACAACCAGATGACCTCCGTCGCCAGCAGCACCTACACCGGACCGGCCATCCACAAGGCCGCCGGAGAGCTGGTCATCATCAATTCCAGCATCCATCACAACGGCCTGGCACCCGGCATCGACGCCTGCCGGCCGGCGGTGGATTTTTTCAACACCACCGCGCTGGCGCGGGTGATCAACAGCGTGATCAGCAGCAACGGCGCGCTGGAGATTGACCCGCCGCAGTGCATCGACGCGCTGCGCGTGCAGAACGGCTCAGTGGACATCATCAACAGCACCTTCGACGGCAACGGCGGCCGCGGCCTGGTGTTTTTTGATTTTGAACCCGACGCCTTTCAATTCGAATTGTTCATGCGCCACAGCATTCTGGCCAACAACACCCTGGCCGACTGCGGCACCATCACCAACGGCGTGATCAACATGGGCGATGCCAACGGCGGCCACAACATCGTCGGCGACGGCAGCTGTGCCCTGCCGGTCGCCGCCGGCAACCTCAACAGCACCGACCCGTTGCTCAGTCGACTGGTGCCGGGCTTTGCACAATCGGCGCACTTCCTGGTCAACATCCCCTTGCCCGGCTCCCCGGCGATCGACGCCGGCAACCCGTTGGCGCACGACCCCGGCAACCGCAACACCTGTGAAGAAAACGACGTGCGGCTGCTGGAACGCCCACTGAACCACAACGGCGGCCCTCAGGCGCGCTGCGACATCGGCGCGGTGGAACTGCTGGACGTGATATTCGCCAGCAATTTCGACTGAATTTGACGGCCGCGGCCGCGGCGCGATCAGCGCGCGTTCAAGCGCGGTTGACAAGCGCGCTCAATGTGCTAATTTGGTGGCCATGGAGCGCACGGACTGGGACACTCTGGAAGCATTGTACGATCGCCTGCTGCCGCTGGATGCCGCGCAGCGGGCGGCGCTGTTGCAGCAACAACTGCCGCGCATTGCCGACTCACTGAAAAAAATGCTGGCCGCGGATGATCACCCGGTGTTCATGTCCGGGCACGCCGCCGACGCGGTTCCGGAGGCTGCGCTGCTGGATCAGGTCCATGAGACCATCGACGGCTATCGCATCACCGCCGCGGTGGCCACTGGCGGCATGGGCCGGGTGTTCAAAGCGCAGCGCATGGACAGCGACGCGCCGGTGCCGGTGGCGCTTAAACTGATGCGTGTGGAGCTGTTCAGCGACGCGCTCAAAACCCGCTTCAACAACGAAAAGAAATTCCTCGCCGACCTGCAACACCCGCACATCGCCGCGTTGATCGACGCCGGCCTGCATCACAACATTCCCTATCTGGTGACGCAGTGGGTGGACGGCCTCAGCCTGGACGTGTGGTGCCGTGAAAAACGCCCGGATCTGGCCACCCGTCTGCACCTGTTTCTACAGATCTGTGGCGCGGTGGCGCACGCACACAACCGCCTGATCATCCACCGCGACTTGAAACCGGGCAACATTCTGGTCGACCGCCACGGGCAGGCCAAACTGCTGGATTTCGGCATCGCCAAATGGCTCGATGAAGAGGCGCACATCGCGCGCAACACCCAGGCTTTTACGCCCGACTACGCCGCGCCGGAACAACTCACCGGCGACGCCGTCGGCGTCACCACCGATGTCTACGCCCTGGGATTGCTGCTGTTTGAATTGATCACCGGTGCGCCGCGCTTCGATTTGGCCGAGCAGCCGCTGGCCGACAAAATCAAGGCGATTTGTCAACCGCAGCCGTGCACACCGAGTGCCTGCATGGCCCCGCACTCTCCACTGCAGGCAGCGCAGGTGCGCGGCGACCTCGATGCGGTGATCAACAAAGCCATGCACCGCGAGCCGGCGCGCCGCCACGCCACCGTACACGCGCTGGCTGAGGACGTGCGCAATTTCCTGCGTCATCGGCCGGTCAGCGCGGTGCCCGACGGGCCGATGTATCGACTGCGCCTGTTTTTGTTTCGACACCCCTACACCACGTTGTTGACACTTGGGCTGCTGCTGTCGCTGCTCGGTGGATTGCTGCTGACCACACACCAGACCCGGCGCGCGCAGGCGGCGCTGCAACAGGCAGAACACGAAGCCTTAAAGAACCGTCAGATGCTGGATTTTTTCATGCACGTGCTGCAACAGGCCTCACCGGTGGCCGGCGGCAGCGCCCGCATCAGCGTCGAGGAGATGTTCAATAACGCCGCTCAGGAACTGGACCTGACGCGCATCAGTGACCCGCGCTTGCGCGCCGAGATTGGCCTGCAGATCGGCGACGTGTACGCCCACCTGGGGCAATACAAACAGCAGGCCAGACTGGCCATGGGCGCGGCGGAACAATTCGCAGAACAACTGCCTGGCACCGCCGATCTGTATCTGCAATCGCACATTCTGGCGGCCAATGCACAGCTCGACATGGAACAATACGAGCGCGGCATCGAGGCGCTGGAACCGGCCCTGCAACGGGCCACCGCTGCCGGTGTTTCTGCGCTCAAACGCCTGGAAGCCGGCATCGTGCTGGCCGCCTTGCTGCGGGGACGCGGCGACAACGAGCGCGCAGCGGCGCTGCTGGATGCCTTGTTGCCGCTGGCGACCGAATTGAACGACCACAACCGCCTGGGGCAAATCCGCTACTATCAATACCTGCTGCAGCAGGACAGCGCATCGCCCGAACAGCTGGCCGCCTGGCTGGAACTGGCACAGACGCATTTCCAGGCCGCCTACGACCACCCGCACCCCAACCTGATCAGTGTGCGCAACGCCCTGGCGATGCGCCTCAAGGAACAGGGCGCTTACCGCCGCGTGGACCAAATGTACCGCGCCATCCGCGCCGATTACCTGCAACTGTACGGCACACTGGACAGCAGTTTTCTGATCAACCACGCCGACGCGCTGTTTTATCTGGGCCATTTTGATCAGGTCATTGATCTGACCGCTCAGGCGCTCGAGATTCTGCAACAACAAAACGTGGCCGAAGGCATCAACTGGCACGCCGCGCAAATCATCCGCGCGCGCGCACTGACGGAAATCAACCGCTTTGCCGAGGCCTGGCCATTGCTGCAGGCCGCCGAGGCGTTTTTCAGCCAGAATCAGGCCCCCGACGGGGTCATCATGACCACGCTGCGCAGCTACCAGATTGACCATTTGAGCAAAGCCGGCGATCTGCCCGCTGCGCGCCAGCGCGCCCAGGGCTTGCTGGCACTGGCCGAAGGTCTGCTCAACGATTCGGTCTCGTCGCAACGCCGCTACGTCAACACCCTGACCATTCTGGCCAATCTCGCCCTCACCGATGGCCACAGCGCCGAGGCGCTGGCTCTGTACGACAAAGCCTGGTCGGTGCATCAACACAACAACAGCGGCGAAGGCTGGCTGCATGTGTTCCTGCGCGCCGCGCGAGCCCACTGCCGCGCGCAGCTGGGGCTGGCGCACGACGCGCAGGCCCTGACGCAGGCGCGCGCCGAATTGGCCGCGCAGTTGCCGGCCGATCACTGGTATCATGGGTTGTTGCAATGAAGGCGGACCCGGACATGCTGCATCGGCAAAAGATCACCGACATCCTCAATCGCGGTCAATTGAACGCCGATGATTTGCAACAGGTGTTGCCGATCATTTACCAGCAGCTCAAGCACATGGCGCGCAAAGTCAAATCCGATCACCGCCACCAGGCGACACTCAACACCACTGCACTGGTGCACGACATGTATCTGAAAGTCAGCCGCAATCAGGCCCTGAGCGTCGAATCCAGCCGGCATTTTTATCGCATTGCGGCCAAGGCCATGCGGCAGATCCTGATCGATGCGGCGCGCGCGCGACTGGCCAGCAAACGCCAGCGCGACGACCTGGTGTGGGGTGAAACCGTGCAACTGCAGGGCGTCGCGCAGGACGCGGCCGGCGCCAGCCAATTGCTGGAAATTCACCGCGCGCTGGAAACCCTGCACGACCTGGATGTGCGGCTGGCGCAAATCGTCGAACTGCATTTCTTTGCCGGCTACACCTTCAAACGCATCGCGCAGTTGCTGCACACCTCAGAAAGCACCGTCATGCGCGACTGGCGCAAAGCGCGCGCCTGGCTGTACGCGCAATTACAACCGGACTGAAACTCGCCAATTCAACCCAGACCGAGGCAAAATCTACAAAATTCAATTTTTTTGACAGTGAATGCGCTGCGCCTGCGTACGGTGGATTTTCTATTGACACTTTAGGAGGTGTACCATGAGAGGATGTTTCTGTATTGCCGGCGCTTTGTCGGCGCTGTTGTGGACGGGTGGTCTCCACGCACAGGCCGTTTACGAGATCAATCAGGCCTGCCTCGACGTCGGCTGCTTCGCCGGCGATGATCCGAACACCGACACCGTGGAAATCAGCCACAGCGCCGGCACCTTCCGTCTCACCAGCGACCTGGTGATCCCGGGCGCGGAACAGCGCAGCGCCATCACCGTTGACAACGTCAACAATTCATCGCTGATCACCATTGACCTGAACGGTTACAGCATTCGCCACAGCGGCATCGCCCAGGCCGGTTCAAATGGCATCGTGATCAACGGCAACAACAGCATCGTCACCGTCCGCAACGGTTCCATGGTGGCCTTGTACGATGCCATCAGCGTCGACCTCAGCAGCACCGCCACCGTGGTGGTCCACGACATGCTGTTTCGCATCATGCGCAACGACGCCATTCAGGCGCCCATGGGCGTGATTCGCAACAATGTTTTTGACGCCAACGAATACGGCGTCTACGCTCTGAACGTTGCCGGCACCAATTCACATGACCGCGTGCTGTTGTCTGACAATCTCTTCATTGATGACACCGGTGAACAGGACGCAGTGTTTGGCATGACCGATTCCAATCTGTGCAGCAACAATGTGGTCGGCTACGACGGCACAGACAATGACCTCGGCGGGTGCACATTGACCGGTTTAAATCTGTGCGGCAACACCACATGCGCCTCCAACCGGACCACCGATGGCGGGATCAAACCATGAAAATGCCCTTGATCCTGTGGGCGCTGTGGCTGTCCGGCAGCGCCATTGCACAGAACCCCGAATGGCAGTTTTTTGTGCCCGGTGAAGTCGTCCATATCGATGGTCAAACCGTGGACCGCAACACCGCGCTGGTACTCAAGCACGTGGACGGTGAATACACCACCGACACACTGGACTTCGGTGATCTGACCGATTTCCCCATTCCGGACAACGCCGGCGTGAGTGCCTACACCGTGGGCCAGCGCCCCGAGCCGCACCATTATCTGGTCTTTGACCGCGCAGTGGGCGACTATCTGGCGGGTGAAGTCATCCGCTGCGACGAAACCGGCGCCTGCGATCTGTACTTCAGCCCCGTCCTTGAACTGGGCGCGGGCGACCAGACGCGTGTGGATGCCCTGGGTTGGGTGCGTTTTTTTGCATTCAACCAGCGCGTCATGCTGGTTTCCTTCGACCGCGGCTTCGTCCACAACGGCTTCCATCGAAAGCCGCAGGATCTGTATGCCATGCGATTCAATGCAGACGTGTACGAATTCATCGGAGATTCGCCTTTTCTGAGCGGTGCCTCGTACGGCCTGGGCGATGCCAACAACATCAATGCAACGGCCTATTACGCCGCCCAGTCCGGCGGTCCCTTGCAGATCAGCCCCACGGCAACGATGCTCAACCACAACACAGAAACCGTGTTTCCCTCAGACATGTTCGATGTGTTTGACGATCACAACAGTCAAGCGGTTGCGGCCGAGTTCAGTGACAAATCCACCACGCTGCAGGCCTACAGTGCATTGAACAGCGGCTGGGGCGGCTTTCCGATCTCGCGCAGCAACACACCGGAAAGCATGGCCGGCAACAGCACGACGGTGAGCCGGCTGGACGGATACGAAGCCGGCATCGCCTACACGGTGAGTCTGCATCACATCACCACCACTGGCGCGGATGTGCAATTGAGCACCAATGAGGTGGCCTGGATCAACAACGACAATGCCAACAAGATCGTGACATTCACCCAGAGTGACAATGCCATCGCCGACGGCAACAAAATGTTTGTGCTGAAACTGAACAGCAACAGCCGTTTCGCACTCGAGTCGCTGCAACACAACAAAACGTATATTCACATCATTGACAACGAATTCGGTGACCGCATTTTTTACAGCGGGATGAACCTGTGAACAGCACACCGCGCATCACCGCCCTCGGCTGTCTACTCATGGTTTTGCTGACCGCAACACCGCTGCAATCCGCCCCATCAATCGAGCAGGCCGACACGCATTTCCAGCGCGGCATCGCAGCCAATCGCAGCGGTCACTTGATTGAAGCGGTGACGCAGTTGAGCAAGGCCATCGCCCTGCAGCCCGATTTGGCCATGGCGCATTACCAGCGTGGCCTGAGTTTCCGCGGCATCGGCAACACCCGGCAGGCGATCCAGGACTTTGAGCGCGCAGTTGAGTTGGGCGCCACTGCCGCGGAACCGTATTGGGAATTGCTGGCACACTACCGGGAAAACCACCAGCCGGCCAGCGCCTTGCATTTAATGGATCAATTCATACTCGCGGTGCCTGAACAGGCCCTCGGCGCGCACTGGACGCGGGCGGAACTTTACCTGGAACTGGGCCAAAAGGACACCGCCCTGGCCACCCTGCGCGCCCTCACCGCGCAGGTGCCCGCAGAAGATGAGACCTTCCATCGATTGTTGACAGAGAAAATTCAGGCGCTGCAATCCGCGCCAGCGCCCTCAAAGTGAGCCTCGGCGCGCCGGGGTGGCGGCGTCTCTGATGCGCTCAGTCCACCTGGGGACGTCGCTGGTGTGGCCGATGGCGCAAAAGTTTGCCGCCGCGTGGCTTGTGGAGTCGCGCTGCGCGCCGTAGAATGCACACTTTCGATTACGGCATTTGGCATGAACATTGATTGGGTGAGGGCGCAATTTCCTGGACTGGCGCAGTCCATGGTTTTCATGGACAACGCCGGCGGTTCGCAGACTTCGCAGCACTGCATCGCAGCGATCGGTGCCTACCTGACCGGGCACAATGTGCAGCTCGGCGCCAGTTACGCCACCTCGCGGCAGGCCGGCGCAGCGCTGGATCTGGCCACCGCCGCGGTGCAAACGCTGCTCAACGCCGCACGCCCGGAAGAAGTCATTCTCGGCCCCAGTTCCACCGCACTGGTGCGCATCTTGAGCCTGTGCCTGGCACCGACCTGGCAGGCCGGCGATGAAATCGTCATCACCGACGTGGACCACGAATGCAACCGCACGCCATGGAAAGCGCTGGCCGAGCGCGGACTGAAGATCAAAACCTGGCGCGTGCGCGCCGGGGATCAGCGCCTGCACAGCGAAGATCTGTTGCCGCTGTTGACGCCGCGCACGCGGCTGGTGTGTTTTCCCCACGTGTCCAATGTGCTGGGGGAAATTCATCCGGTGGCAGAATGGACCGCGCTGGTGCACCAACACGGCGAGGTCGCCAAGGTGTGCGTCGACGGCGTGGCCTACGCGCCGCACCGCCTGATCGACGTGCAGGCCTGGGATGTGGATTTTTATTTTTACAGCGCCTACAAAGTGTTTGGCCCGCACCAGGGCGTGATGTATGGCAAATACGACCTGCTGCATCCCCTGCCCGGCATCAACCACGAATTCATTGACGCCGTGCCGTACAAATTTCAGCCGGGCAATTTCAACTACGAGTTGTGCTGCGGGGCGGGA
>JBNLBT010000040.1:0-28149 GCA_050303435.1 Marinicellaceae bacterium | reverse complement strand
TGGTGGCCAAAATCTTCGAGTAAAAAGAACACATTGAATTGCGGTGGCGAAAAGTCACCGCTTAAACAGAGGCAAATTAAAAATGGCTGGTCAGAAAATAAGAATTAGATTGAAATCTTTTGATCACAAGTTGATTGATCAATCGGCTGGACGCATCGTGGACACGGCAAAAAGAACCGGCGCTCAAGTGAAGGGCCCGATTCCGCTGCCGACTAAAATTGAGCGTTACACCGTGTTGATTTCACCGCACGTCAATAAAGACGCCCGGGATCAATATGAAATCCGCACGCACAAAAGACTGGTTGACATCGTTGATCCAAACGATAAAACCGTGGATGCCCTGATGAAGTTGGATTTGTCAGCTGGTGTCGATGTGCAGATTCAGCTGAGCTAAGGAGATCGAAATGTCTATTGGTATTATTGGTAAAAAAATTGGCATGACCAGAGTGTTCACTGAGGAAGGGCAAACCATCCCGGTGTCTGTGATCAATGTGCTGCCAAACATTGTCTCTCAAGTGAAAACAGTTGACTCTGATGGCTACACGGCCATCCAAGTCACGACCCAGCCAATGAAAGCCTCCAAGGTCAACAAACCTCAGGTGGGTCATTTCAAGAAAGCCGGTGTTGAAGCCGGTTCTGAAGTCATGGAGTTCAGAACTGAAGAGTCTTACAACGCGGGTGACCAGCTGGATTTGTCCATTTTCTCAGTGGGCCAAAAAGTCAACGTCACTGGCACCAGTAAAGGTAAAGGTTTTGCCGGCGTCATCAAACGTTACAATTTCAGAATGCAGGATGCAACGCACGGCAATTCACTGTCACACCGTGCGCCGGGATCCATTGGCCAATGCCAAACACCGGGTCGCGTTTTCAAAGGCAAAAAGATGGCCGGCCACATGGGCGCGGTGCGCACCACCACTCGCAATCTCGAGTTGGTGCAAATCAATGCCGAAAAAGGATTGTTGTTGATCAAAGGGGCTGTGCCAGGCGCAACCAACAGCACTGTCATCGTTAAACCAGTGCAATAATCGAGGTGTATTGTGGAATTATCAGTAGCAGGTAAAAAACAAAAAATCACGGTCTCAGACGACGTGTTTGACCGCGGCTTTTCCGAGCCGCTGGTGCACCAGGTTGTGACGTCTTATCTGGCCACAGGCCGCAGCGGCACCAAAGCGCAAAAAAACCGTTCCGCAGTCAGCGGCGGCGGACGCAAGCCGTATAAGCAAAAAGGCACGGGCAATGCCCGCGCCGGCACCATCCGCAGCCCAATCTGGGTCGGTGGTGGCCGTGCATTTGCAGCTCAACCGCGTGATTTCACCAAAAAAGTGAACACAAAAATGTATCGCGCCGCATTGAAATCCATTTTGTCAGAAATGAACAGACAAGATCGTTTGGTGGTCGTGGACGACATTAAAATCAAGGACGGCAAAACCAAAGAAGCGATTCAATGGCTGGGTAAGCTGGGTGTGACCACTGGTTGCATCATTAATGACGCGCCTTCCGAAGAGTTGTTGCGTTCAGTTGGCAATCTGCCAAACGTGTTTGTGTCTTCAGTGCATGGACTGGATCCGGTGTCGTTGGTGGCCTCAGATAAATTGGTCGCCACGGTTGATGCAATCAAGAAAATTGAGGAGTGGCTGGCATGAGCTTGAACAATATGTATACAACCATTCTGGCGCCGATTGTCTCCGAGAAATCCAATCAGGCCGGAGAGCAGTCAAACCAGTATGTTTTTAAAGTGGCCAAAACCGCCACCAAAGCTGAAATCAAAGAAGCGGTTGAGAAACTGTTCAGTGTCAATGTGGAAAACATCTCGGTGCTGAATGTTAAAGGCAAAAGAAAGACTTTCCGCATGCGCGCCGGCAAACGTCCGGACTGGAAAAAGGCCTACGTGAAAATTCAACCGGATCAAATGATTGATTTCGGCAAGCACGCAGAATAAGTGAGGAACCCAAAATGGCATTGAAAATTGACAAACCAACATCACCGGGACGCCGTGGCAGAATCACGGTCAAGCGCACCGGTTTGCAC
Source organism: Marinicellaceae bacterium (assembly GCA_050303435.1). GTDB lineage: Bacteria > Pseudomonadota > Gammaproteobacteria > Xanthomonadales > Marinicellaceae > JBNLBT01. The sequence continues at coordinate 26,121 of JBNLBT010000040.1, read as the reverse complement.
AAAGGCGGTGCCGAGCCTTCACTGGTTGAAGTCAAGAAAAAGAACGGCGGTCGCAACAGCTTAGGTCGCATCACCACCCGTCATCGCGGTGGTGGCCACAAGCAGAAGTACCGCATCATTGACTTCAAGCGCAATAAAGACAACATTCAGGCCACCGTGGTGCGCCTTGAATACGATCCGAACCGCAGCGCGTACATTGCCCTGTTGAATTATTCGGACGGTGAAAAACGCTACATTCTGGCGCCCAAGGATCTGGAGCCCGGCATGGAGGTGGTGTCCGGTACGTCGGTGCCCATTAAAGTGGGCAACTCTCTGCCGATCGACAACATTCCGCTCGGTTCAGTGGTGCACAACATCGAGTTGAAACCCGGCAAAGGTGGTCAGATAGCCCGCAGCGCAGGTACATCTGTGCGCATCGTCGCCAAAGAAGGCGCTTATGCCACCGTGCGTTTGCGTTCAGGTGAAATGCGCAAAGTGCTGTCCACCTGTCGCGCCACCCTGGGTGTGGTTTCCAACAGTGAACACAACCTGGAAAAACTCGGCAAAGCCGGTGCCAAGCGCTGGCGTGGTGTCCGTCCGACGGTGCGTGGTGTGGCCATGAACCCGGTAGACCACCCGCACGGCGGTGGTGAAGGCAGAACCTCCGGTGGCCGTCATCCGGTTTCACCCTGGGGTCAGCCGACCAAGGGTTATAAAACAAGAAAAAATAAACGCACCGATAAATTTATCGTGCGCAGCAGAAAGAAAAAATAGGTTAAGACAATGCCAAGATCATTAAAAAAAGGGCCTTTTGTCGACGTTCATTTGATGAACAAAGTGGACAAAGCCATTGAAGAAAAAAGCAAACGGCCAATCAAAACATGGTCACGCAGATCCATGATCATACCTGAAATGGTCGGTCTGACCATGGCGATCCACAACGGCAGACAACACGTGCCGGTGTTGATCACAGAAGAAATGGTGGGGCACAAGCTGGGTGAATTTTCCCCCACGCGCACGTTCAAGTCCCACGCTGGCGACAAAAAGACAAGGTGACCGCGATGGAAGTAGTAGCAAAAATGAACCGGGCCAATATTTCAGCCCAAAAAGTCCGGCTGGTGGCCAACCAGATTCGCGGCATGAATGTGGAACAGGCTGAGCAGCTGCTGACTTTCAGTCCGAAAAAAGCCGCGCACATTTTGAAAAAAGTTCTGATGTCAGCGGTGGCCAATGCGGAACACAACAACGGTCTGGATGTGGATGAGCTGTTTGTCAGCACCGTCTATGTGAACGAGGGTCCGACCATGAAAAGAGGCCGTGCCCGCGCCAAGGGACGTGGTACCAGAATTTTGAAAAGAACCAGTCACATCACTTTGAAAGTGGCTGAAGCATAACAGGTGGAATAGATATCATGGGTCAAAAAGTACATCCAACCGGCATCAGACTGGGCATCTCAAAATTGCACAATGCAAAATGGTATGCTGAAAAGAAACAGTTCTCCGAACAGTTGATCAGTGACATCAAAGTGCGGGAATACCTGAACAAAGAGTTGAAGAATGCCTCAATCAGCAAGATTGAAATTGAGCGTCCGGCGAAAAGCGTGCGCATCACCATTCATTCAGCCAGACCGGGTATTGTGATCGGTAAAAAAGGCGAAGACATTGAGCGTTTGAAAAACGAAACGTCCAAAATTCTTGGCATGCCGACCCACATCAGTGTGCATGAGATCAGAAAGCCGGAATTGGATGCGGCCCTGGTGGCGCAAGGCATCGCTTCCCAGTTGGAACGACGCATCATGTTCAGACGTGCGATGAAACGTGCCGTTGGCAGCGCCATGCGTCTGGGTGCACTGGGCATTCGAGTGGCCGTGGCCGGCCGTTTGAATGGCGCTGAAATTGCCCGCACCGAATGGTATCGCGAAGGCCGTGTGCCGCTGCACACCCTGCGCGCCGATGTGGATTATGCCACCGCCAAAGCCTACACCACATACGGTGTGATCGGCATTAAAGTGTGGATTTACAAAGGCGAAGTGTTTGACCTGGAAAAATACAACCAGAAATCAGAAAAGAAAGAAGACAAGAAAGCTCGGGGTAAAAAATAATGTTACAGCCGAAAAGAACCAAATTCAGAAAACAGCAGAAAGGCAGAAACCGTGGTCTTTCACTGACTGCGAACAAGGTCAGTTTTGGTGATTACGGTTTGAAATCTGTCACCAGAGGTCTGTTGACCGCGCGTCAAATCGAAGCCGGTCGTCGAGCCATCACGCGTCACGTTCGTCGTGGCGGTAAACTGTGGATCCGTGTGTTCCCGGACAAGCCGATCACGACCAAGCCCCTCGAGGTTCGTCAGGGCAAGGGCAAGGGCAACGTTGAATACTGGGCTGCGGTGATTAAACCGGGCCGCATGATTTATGAAATTCAAGGCGTTTCCGAGGAAGTGGCCCGCCGTGCTTTTGAAAAAGCGGGCGCCAAATTTCCGGTTCAAACGACCTTTGTAAAAAGAACGGTGATGTGATGCAAGCAAAAGAATTGAGAAAAAAAGACCAGGCCGGTCTGCAGGAAGAGCTCAACCAATTGTTGCAAAAGCAATTCGATTTGAGAATGGCCAAAGGCAACGGGCAGCTCACCAAAGGACACCTGCTGCGCGAAGTCAGAAGAGACATTGCCCGGGTCAGAACCATCATGAGTCAGGTTGCGGATAAATAAAATGAACGACAATACGAATAAAATATTGAGAACCAAAAGTGGCGTTGTTACCAGCAACAAAATGAACCAGACGGTCACTGTGATGCTGGAGCGCAAGGTCAAGCATCCGCTGTATAAAAAATACATCAAGAAGACCACCAAAATTCATGCGCACGATGCCGACAACAAGTGCAATGAAGGGGATTTCGTCCGGATCGCTGAATGCCGTCCTATTTCCAAGACAAAATCCTGGAAAGTGGTTGAAATTATTGAGGCTGCACAATAAGAGGTTAATGACATGATCCAGATGCAAACACGGTTGACGGCTGCCGATAACAGCGGTGCAAGAGAAGTCCAGTGTATCAAAGTACTGGGCGGCTCAAAAAGGAGATACGCCGGCATTGGGGACATCATCAAGGTGTCGGTCAAACAGGCCATTCCCCGCGGTAAAGTCAAAAAAGGTGAAGTGTACAACGCCGTGATTGTCAGAACCAAGAAAGGCGTGCGTCGCCCGGACGGGTCAACCATCCGTTTTGACGGCAATGCGGTGGTCATGCTGAATGCCAAACTGGAGCCGATCGGCACCCGTATTTTTGGCCCGGTCACTCGTGAACTGCGCTCAGGCAAGTTCATGAAGATCATTTCACTGGCGCCTGAAGTTTTATAAGGTAACGAATATGAATAAGATTAAAAAAGGCGATGAGGTCATTGTCATCAGCGGCAGAAGCAAAGGACAACGCGGCAACGTGTTGCGCATCCTCAAGGACGACCGCATTCTGGTGAACAATGTGAATTTGGTTAAGAAACACGTCAAACCGAATCCGCAAATTGAAGAAAAAGGCGGCATCAAAACACAAGAGGCGCCGATTCATGTGTCCAATGTGATGCTGTTCAATCCGGCCACCGGCAAGGGCGATCGCGTGGGATTCAAAGTGCAGGACAACGGCAAAAAAGTCAGGGTTTTTCGTTCCAACGACGAACCGGTAGACGCTTAATTAGAGAACAATCATGGCGAGACTAGAACAATATTACAAAGAGACCATCGTGCCAAAGCTGATGGAAAACGACCAGTTCAGCAATGTGATGGAAGTACCCAAAATCACTAAAATCACTCTTAACATGGGTGTGGGTGAGGCTGTGGGCAACAAAAAGCTGCTGGACAACGCAGTGGAAGACATGGCGCGCGTGTGTGGTCAAAAACCGATCGTGACACTGGCCAAGAAATCCGTGGCCGGATTTAAAATTCGTGACGGTTGGCCGATCGGATGCAAAGTGACTCTGCGCAGAAAAAAAATGTATGAATTTCTGGATCGCCTGGTCAACATCGCTTTGCCTCGCGTGCGCGATTTCCGTGGACTGAACGGCAAATCCTTTGATGGCCGTGGTAACTATTCCATGGGTGTGAAAGAACAGATCATTTTTCCGGAAATTGATTACGACAAAGTGGACGCCATTCGCGGCATGGACATCACCATCACCACGACGGCGAAAACCGACGCCGATGCGCGTCTGTTGCTGAACGAATTTAATTTCCCTTTTAAAAATTAAGACCGGAACAGATTATGGCCAAAGAATCAATGATACAGCGGGAGCTTAAGAGAAAACGTCTGGTGGAGAAATACGCCGCCAAGCGCAAAGCCCTGAAAGCAATAATCGCGGATCCGAACACGTCATTTGAAGACATGATGGCTGCACAGGAAAAATTGCAGAAATTGCCGCGCAACTCATCGCCGGTGCGCGTCAGAAACCGTTGTCAGGTTTCCGGCAGACCGCGTGGCTACTACAAAAAATTTGGTTTGAGCAAAACCAAATTGCGTGAAGCGGCGATGCGCGGTGACATCCCCGGATTGAAAAAAGCAAGTTGGTAACAGCAACAGGACAGAATTATGAGTTTGAGTGATCCGATATCTGACATGATCTGCTGCATTAAAAATGCGCAGGCGGTCAACAAAGACAGCACCGTAGTGCCGATGTCTAAATTGAAAAAGGGCATTTGCTCCGTATTGCAGCAAGAAGGCTACATTCGTTCTTTTGAATTGATTGAAAAGGATGCACACCCTTATTTGAAAATTAACATTAAATATTATCGCAACCAGCCGGTGATCGAAATGTTCAAGCGGGTCAGCAAACCCGGTTTGAGAAATTACGCCGGTAAAGACAGCCTGCCACGCGTAGATGCCGGTTTTGGCACAGCCATTGTGTCCACTTCCAAAGGCATCATGACCGACAAGGAAGCCCGCAGCAATGGTGTGGGTGGCGAAGTGCTGTGCGTGATTAAGTAAGCAGGAGAACTGACGTGTCGAGAATAGCGAACAAACCAGTGCAAGTCATATCGGGCGTCACACTGGACATTAAAGACAACCTGGTCAAGGCCAAAGGCCCCAAAGGTGAAATGCAACTGCAGGTGCATGAAAGCATCGAAATCAAACAGGATGGCGATGAAATCATGATGGTGCCCAGAAACGAAGACGCACGTCCGATGTCAGGCACCATGCGTTCACTGCTGCACAATGTCATCATCGGCGTCAGTGAGGGTTTCACCAAAAAACTGCAATTGGTTGGTGTGGGTTACCGCGCTCAGATGAAAGGCCAGGACATTGACCTGACCCTGGGTTTTTCCCATCCGGTGGTTTACAAGGCCAAAGAAGGCATCACTTTTGAAGTCCCAAGCCAGACTGAGATCGTGATCAACGGCGTGGACAAGCAAAAAGTGGGTCAAGTGGCGGCGGAAATCCGTGCCATTCGTCCGCCGGAACCTTACAAAGGCAAAGGCGTTAAATACGCCGATGAGCGGTTGTACAGAAAAGAAGCGAAGAAAGCTTAAGCAGGCTTGAGAACATTATGAACAAGAAGAACGAATTCAGATTAAAAAGAGCCAAAAGAGGCAGAAAGCACCTGAGAAACTCAGGCCGCCCATCCTTGCAGGTGTTCAAATCCGGGCGCCATATTTATGCGCAGGTGTTGTCGGCTGAAGGCGACAAAACCCTGGCATCGGCATCCACTCTGCAAAAAGGCCTGATCAAGAAAGATCAATCGGGCTGTAATGTTGCAGCGGCCAAAGCCGTGGGCGAAGCGATTGCCAAGAAAGCCATTGACGCGGGCGTTGAGACGGTTGGATTTGACCGCTCCGGTTACATTTATCATGGCCGGGTGAAAGCCCTTGCTGACGCGGCGCGTGAAGCCGGACTGAAATTTTAATACCCGAATCTGAGAGAATACATCATGTCGAATGCAAACAACAAAGAACAAGGTGACAACCTGCTGGAAAGACTGGTTGCAGTCAATCGAGTGGCCAAAGTGGTCAAGGGCGGTCGTCAACTCGGGTTTGCCGCGCTGACAGTGGTCGGCGATGGCAAAGGCAAAATCGGTTTCGGTTATGGCAAAGCCAAAGAAGTGCCGGTGGCCATCCAGAAAGCCATGGATCAGGCGCGCAAAGAGACTGTGCAAGTGGATCTGAACGGCCACACGCTGTGGCACCCGGTGAAAGCCAAACACTCAGGTTCGCGTGTTTACATGCAACCGGCTTCTGAAGGTACAGGCGTCATTGCAGGCGGCGCGATGCGTGCTGTATTCGACGTGGTGGGTGTGGAAAACGTATTGGCCAAATCACAGGGCTCCAATAACCCGATCAATTTGGTGCGTGCCACAGTCAAAGGTTTGCAGAAAATCACTTCGCCTCACGCCATTGCGGCCAAACGAGGCAAGACCGTTGAAGAGGTAATGGAAAATCATGGCTAAGAAAAAAGTGACACAGGTTAAAGTGACTCAGGTCAAAAGCACCAACGGTTCATTGAAAAACCACAAAGATTGCGTGCGTGGTCTGGGATTGAAAAAAATCAATCAGTCCCGCGTTGTTGACAAGACCCCTGAAAACATGGGCATGATCAACAAGGCCATCCATTTATTGAAAGTTGAAGAAGCATAAACAGACAGGTCAGATTATGAAACTGAATACCATCAAACCGGCGGCCGGCGCCACCAAAGCAGGCAAACGCGTAGGACGTGGCATTGGCAGCGGACTGGGCAAAACCTGTGGTCGCGGTCACAAAGGTCAGAAATCACGTTCCGGTGGGTTCCACAAAGTGGGTTTTGAAGGCGGTCAGCTGCCGATTCACAAGCGTCTGCCTAAATACGGCTTCACCTCACGCATTGCGTCAGACCGAGCTGAACTGTGTTTGTATCATTTGAATGCAATTCAGGACAGCGACATTGATCTTGAATACCTGAAAGCCAAAGGCCTGGTCAAGAAAAATGTCACCAAGGTCAAGGTGATCAACACAGGTCAAATTGAAAAAGCCGTCAACCTGAAAGGACTGGTGGTGACAGCGGGTGCCAAGGAAGCGATTGAAAAAGCCGGTGGAAAAGTAGAATAATGTCAACACGACAAGAACAAGTTGAAAAGTTGCTGAGCAACAAAAAGGGTCTGGCTGAACTGAAACAGCGGATCCTTTTCGTGATCGGGGCCCTGGTGATTTTCCGCCTGGGCACGTTCCTGCCGGTGCCGGGTGTTAACCCCAAAGCATTGGCGCAGCTGCTGGACCAAAACAGCGGTGGCCTGATTGACATGTTCAACATGTTTTCCGGCGGCGCGTTGGGCCGTTATTCCATTTTTGCCCTCGGTGTGATGCCTTACATCACCGCTTCCATCATCATGCAGGTGCTCAGTTACACCGTGCCTTCGCTCAAAGAAATGAAAAAAGAAGGCGAAGCCGGTCGACGTAAAGTGACTCAATACACGCGGTATTTCACCGTGATACTGGCGGCGTTCCAGGCCCTGGCCATTTCTTATTCTTTGCAGCAAATGGGTGCAGTGGGCGGCAACGCGGTGGTGCCCAACCCCGGCTTCGGCTTCTTGTTCACGGCCGTGGTTTCACTCACTGGTGGCACCATGTTCCTGATGTGGCTGGGTGAACAAATCACTGAGCGTGGCATCGGTAACGGCATTTCGCTGTTGATTTTTGCCGGCATCGTGGTGGGACTGCCCTCGGCAGTGGCCGCGACGTTCCAAATGGTCAATGAAGGTCAATTGAATGCCATGTGGGCGTTGTTGCTGCTGGTGCTGGCACTGGCGATCACTGCATTTGTGGTGTTCGTTGAACGCGGTCAGCGCCGCATCACCATTCAATACGCACGCCGTGGAGGTCGCCAGGCCACTCAGACTCAGACGTCGTATTTGCCGATGAAGGTCAACATGTCCGGTGTGATTCCGGTGATTTTTGCCTCATCGCTGGTGCTGTTTCCCGGCACCATTGCATCGTTCCTTGGAGATCGGGAAGGCTATGGCTGGTTGCAGAATCTTTCGCAGCAGCTGTCGCCCGGCAACACTTTGTACATGTTGATTTTTGGTGCGTTGATTGTGTGGTTCGCTTACTTCTACACCGCATTGACTTTCAACTCGGACGAAACCGCGGATAACCTGAAACGTCAAAGCGCGATCATTCCGGGCATGCGTCCGGGTAAACACACGGCCAATTATCTGGACGGTGTGTTGAATCGGGTGACATTCTGGGGTTCCATGTATCTGCTGTTTGTCAGTTTGCTGCCTCAGTTTGTGCTGAGTTTTGTGCAGATACCATTCGCTTTGGGCGGTACCTCGCTGTTGATTGTTGTGGTTGTGGCCATGGATTTCATGCAGCAACTGCAAGTGCACATGATGTCGGACAAATACGACAGCGTGATGAAAAAAGCGAATTTTAAAAATTACAGACGATCCCCCAGGATCAGAAGATAAATATATTATTGAGAACCAATAAAATTGATTGCCAAGTGCTCGCGCTTTCTATATAATGCGCGGTTTTCTCTGGCGATCACGGATTCAGGAGTAATTTGAAATGGCTCGTATTGCGGGTGTAAATATACCGGTTTATAAGCATGCCTGGATTGGTCTGACAAGCATCTATGGCATTGGCAGAACCCGGGCATATGAAATATGTGAAAAAGCGGGTGTGGAGCCGACCACCAAGGTGGCGGATCTGGACGAAGCGGCACTGGACAGCATCCGCAATGAAGTGGATAAGTTCACCGTAGAGGGTGATCTGCGCAGAGACGTGGCCATGGACATCAAACGTTTGATGGATCTGGGTTGCTACCGTGGATTGCGTCATCGACGTGGTTTGCCGGTGCGCGGTCAGAAAACCAAAAACAACAGCCGCACCAGAAAAGGCCCTAAAAAGCCAATCAAGAGATAAGCATTGAGATTGAGACATGGCTAAACCGCAAAAACAAAAGAAAAAACAACGAAGAACCGTGGTCGATGGCATTGCCCACGTGCACGCTTCTTTCAATAACACCATCGTGTCAATCACGGATCGTCAGGGCAATTGCCTTTCCTGGGCCACGGCCGGTGGTTCTGGTTTCAGGGGTTCACGCAAAAGCACCCCGTTTGCTGCGCAGGTGGCGGCCGATCGCGCCGGTTCAGCGGCCAAAGAATACGGCCTGAAAAACATCGAAGTGCGCATCAAAGGCCCGGGTCCCGGACGCGAATCCTCCGTGCGTGCCTTGCATGCGCTGGGATTCCGCGTAACCAACATCACCGATGTGACGCCGATTCCGCACAACGGTTGCAGACCACCGAAACGACGCAGAGTGTAGTGGAGAGATAACATGGCGAGATATTTAGGACCCAAATGTAAGCAGGCGCGCAGAGAAGGCGTCGATTTGATGACCAAAAGCCCGGCCCGTGGCATGGAAACCAAGTGTAAACTGGACCAGTTGCCGGGTCAGCACGGTGTGGCAGCGCGTCGCGCCAAAGCATCGGACTACGCCACCCAGCTGCGCGAAAAGCAAAAGTTGCGTCGCACATACGGTGTGTTGGAAAAACAATTCCTTAACTACTACAAAAAAGCCGCGGCCAAAAAAGGCGCTTCAGGTGAGAACCTTCTGAAATTGCTTGAGTCGCGCTTAGACAATGTGGTTTATCGCATGGGATTTGCCGTCACCCGCAATGAAGCCAGACAACTGGTCAGCCACAAAGCGGTTCTGGTGAATGGCAAACTGTGCAACATCCCCTCGTATCAAGTGTCTGAAAATGATGAGATTGAGATCCGGGAAAGAGCCAAAAAGCAGCTGAGAATTTCAGAAGCGCTGTCTATCTGGGAAGAAATGAAGCTGTTTCCGGATTGGGTGTCTGTGGATGTCAAAGGCAAGAAAGGCGTGTTCAAGTCGGTGCCCAACCGTGAAGACTTGCCGGCCGACATCAATGAGAACCTGATTGTGGAGTTGTACTCCAAGTAATCGCTAGCGAGGATAATTATGAGCAATGTTTTGGCAAAACTGTTGAGACCGCGTGTCGTCCAGGTGGACGAACGGTCAAATAGTAGTGCAAAAATTATCATCGAGCCGCTGGAACGCGGCTTTGGCCACACCATCGGCAACGCATTCAGACGAATTCTTTTGTCATCGGTGCCCGGCGCAGCCATCACCGAAGTGGAAATTGACGGTGTGCAACATGAGTTTTCCTCCATCGAAGGTGTGCAGGAAGACGTGGTTGAGATTCTGTTGAATCTTAAGTGCGTGTCTTTGGCCATTGCCGGTCGTGAACAGGTTGAGTTGAGCGTCAGCAAAACCGGTGGTGTGGTGACGGCAGGTGATATTCAAGTGCCGGACGGCGTAAAAATCGTCAATCCGGATTTGGTGATTTGTCACCTGGACAGCAAAGCGTCCATCAGCATGCGCATGATTGCAGAAATTGGCATTGGCTATGAACCTGCAATGAACCGCCGCAATCTGGAGGAGTCTCGTCCCATCGGACAGTTGATGCTGGATGCCAGTTTCTGTCCCATCAAACGGGTGGCGTACGACGTGGAAAACGCGCGTGTGCAACAAAACACCAATCTGGACAAATTGATTCTTGACATCGACACCGACGGTTCGATCACCGCCGAAGAAGCGGTGCGGACTGCGGCGCGAATTTTGGTGGAGCAGATGGCGGTGTTCATCGATTTCACCATTGAAACGACGGTTGAGGAAGTGGAAGAGGAAGAAAAACTCAACCCCATTCTGTTGAAACCGATCGATGAGTTGGAGTTGACCGTTCGTTCAGCCAACTGCCTGAAAGCGGAAAACATTCAATACATCGGTGATTTGATTCAGCGCACGGAAGTTGAGTTGCTGAAAACCCCGAATCTGGGTAAAAAATCATTGAACGAAATTAAAGGCGTGCTCGCTGAAATGGGATTGGCATTGGGCGTGCGTTTGGAAAACTGGCCGCCTGCTGCGATTCGTACAGCAGAGCGTCTCTTGGGTTAAGGTAAAGATCATGCGTCATAGAAAATCCGGTAGAAAACTGAACCGCAATTCATCGCACAGAAAAGCGATGTTCAGCAACATGTCCAATTCCCTGTTCGAACACGAACTGATCAAAACCACATTGCCAAAAGCCAAAGAATTGCGCAAAGTGGCTGAAAAACTGATCACCCTGGGTAAAGTGGATTCCGTGGCCAACCGCCGTCTGGCGTTCTCGCGTCTGCGCGACAAAGCCGTGGTCAATAAACTGTTCACCGAACTCGGTGTGCGTTACAAAGAACGTCCGGGCGGATATTTGCGCATTCTTAAATGTGGATTCCGTGCCGGCGACAACGCACCGATGGCTTACGTCGAACTGGTCGACCGTCCGGTTGGAGAAGCGGCGGCTGAATAAGCGCGACTAGACAACAGTAATCCAATAAAAAACCCGGTGCATCTCCGGGTTTTTTTATGTTTAAATACCGACATGAACACACAAAAATTCAGATTAATGACGCTGTTGCCGGCTGTGGCCTGTTTTGCTTTGCTGGGATATGCACTGTATGTGCAATACGTGATGTATCTGGATCCCTGTCCCTTGTGTATATTGCAACGCGTGGTGTTCATCGCCATTGGTGTTTTGTTTGTTGTGGCTGCTGTTAAGCCTGTGAAGGGTTGGGGTCGCACACTTCTGGGGCTATTGGTTGTGTTGTGGTGTGGCATGGGGCTGTATTTGTCCGGTCTGCACGTGTGGCTGCAAAGTCTGCCGCCGGAAGAAGTGCCGGCCTGTGGCCCGGGATTGTATTTAGTGCTAGAACAATCGCCATTTTTTGAAGTGCTGTCCAATGTGCTTAAAGGTTCGGGCGAATGCGCAGAGAGCGTGTGGGATTTTTGGGGGCTGTCGATGCCGGCCTGGACCTTGATTTGGTACGCCGGTCTGTTGGTTTACACCGTGGTGTGGATGCGCATCAAAGTGCAGGAAAAATCGGTATGAAACTGAAAACACAACAGAACCCGTGGACGCCACAGGGCTGGCAAAAAAAGAATGCGCTGCAACAGGCGCAATACCCCGATGCAGCGGCACTGAAGGCTGCCGTTGAGGAATTGAGCGGCTACCCACCGCTGGTGACATCGTGGGAAATCTTGCGTTTAAAGAACTACCTGGCCGAAGTGCAACGCGGCGATCGTTTTCTGTTGCAAGGCGGAGATTGCGCCGAAAGTTTTTCAGATTGTCGTTCACCCATCATTTCCGACCGCATCAAAGTTTTACTGCAAATGAGTCTGGTGTTGATTCATGGCATCAAGCAACCGGTGGTGCGCATTGGTCGATTTGCCGGCCAGTACGCCAAACCCCGTTCATCCGACATGGAAACTCGCGACGGCGTGGAATTGCCGTCCTATAGGGGCGATTTGATCAACGCGTCTGGGTTCACTGAAATGGAACGCATTCCAGATCCCAACAACATTCTCAAGGGACACACGCATTCGGCCATGACGCTGAACTTTGTGCGTGCGCTGGTGGAAGGTGGTTTTGCCGACATCAGACATCCGGAATACTGGGATTTGGATTGGATCAATCACGCCAGCAACAAAAGTCATTACCAAAAGATCATGCGTCAGATCAGTGAATCGATTGAATTTGCTGAAGTACTGGCCGGGCGCAAGGTCGCCAATTTGTCGCGGGTTGAATTGTTTTCATCTCACGAAGCCTTGCATTTGCACTATGAACAGGCGTTGACCCGACAGGTGCCGAGACAACACGGCTGGTTCAATCTGGGCACACATTTTCCCTGGATTGGTCTGCGCACAAACGACCCCGAAAGTGCGCATGTGGAATTGCTGCGCGGAGTGCGAAATCCAATTGGTGTCAAAGTGGGCAAGGAGACATCTTCCAGCGATCTGGTGCACTTGGTCAAAACCCTCAACCCGGACAACACGCCGGGGCGCTTGACCTTAATCCACCGTTTTGGGGCAGCGCACATCGAAGACAACTTGCCTCGGCTGATTGAAACCGTCCATAAAACCGGCACACAGGTCTTGTGGTGCGCCGATCCAATGCACGGCAACACCGAATCCACCAGCAATGGGTACAAAACCCGCCACTTCAACAACATCAACGACGAAGTGCGACAGGCCTTTGACATTCATCGGGCCTGTGATTCACGCCTCGGCGGTGTACATCTGGAGTTGACCGGTGAGAATGTGACCGAGTGTCTGGGCGGCGCCCGCGCCTTGCAGGAAACCGATTTAACGCGCGCCTACACCACCCAAGTGGATCCACGATTGAACTACGAGCAATCGTTGGAATTGGCTTTTGCCATCACCGCGTATCACAACCAGTCAAACCCTCAACACTGAACACGCGTTATCGCCCGCTTCAGTTTGGGCGTAGTCAAACCCGACGGAGTTGTTGGGAGTGACCGCATGTGGCTGTCGCAGCGTGTTCTTGTCTGTTAAGCAAAAACGCTGCAAAAATTTTGTGAGTGCTCTCACAGAATATAAAAAAACAACTGTTTTTAATTGTTTTTTCAGACATTTCTGGCCAAAATGAGGGCATCAGGGATCGGGTGGATCATACAGACGATACATCAATACAACGATAATTAAGCATGCATTAGCTACAGAGGGTGATGATGTACATCAGGAATCTTTTCAAATACGGTATTTTCTTTGTCATGACTGCGATCGCCTGGCCGGCGTGGTCCCAGGTGGATTTGAGCATGGATGTGATTTCTCCAAATCCATTGACCGTGGTGGCTGATGGCAGTCCGGCCAACATGATTTTCAGGGTCCAGGACGTGGGGCCCACGGCATCATCTGATGCCACGGTGATGATCAACATTGATCCATCGTTGATTCCTTTTGATATTGGCAGCGTGAATCCGCCCGGCAATTGGACTTGCAACACCACCACGCTGACCATCGATTGTTCATCCAATGGCCCTGTGCCTGCGGGCTCGGTGTTTGACTTCACCATTGATATCACCGCGCCGCAATCGCCCATGTTCATTCCCGGCGCGGTCACGGCCATTGTCGGGGACACTGCGGGCACCGACATCAATTCGGCCAATGATCAGGTCAGCGTCGGTGTGGACGCCCAACCGGCGGGCAGTCAGGTTGATCTGAACATGAACAAGACTTTGTCGCCAGGTTCCAGTGCAACGGTCATGCCCGGCGATGTGATTCGCTTTGATCTGACAGTGAACAATCCCACCACAACTTCCGCCACGGCAATTCTCATGGTGGACCACATCGATCTGGCCAATTTGGTGTTTGTGCCTTCGCAGAGCAGCCCGGAATGTTTCTACAGCACACCGGACGTGTTGTGCAATTTGTCCTTTCTGGCCGCCAACGATTCTCACACGTTCACTGTGGCGGGACAAGTGCCGCTGTCGCAGACGCCTGGCACCCAACAGAACGACGCCGGTGTGTCGGCCAGTGAACCCGATCCCAATACCGTGGACAATTTTTCCGGTATTGGCTTCAATGTCATTGCGCCGGCCGATATTTCGGTGGTGAAAACCATCAACGGCGGTTTCACGGAATTTCAGCTGGGCGATGTCGTAGACTACGAAATCGCCATCAGCAACACCGAATCAACCACTTCCGGCCCGTCGGGCCTGGTGGTGCAAGACGTGTTGCCTCCAGAGGTGACGTTCAACAGCCTGAATGTTGTGGGTTCAAATTTCTTCTGCAACCACAACGCCGGGGTGGTCAGTTGCAGCAACACAGCGCCGTTTCCGGCGCTGGCCACCGATACCGTGCATGTGTTTGTTCAGGTCACCTCTGGTGCAGATGGTACGGCCGTGGACAACGCCGCCGAACTGACTGTTCCGCAGGGGGATCCCAACCCGACCAATGACTTCAGTGTGGCCTCTTTCGACATCATCGGCGGCGCCGCTGATCCAGAAATCCGGGTGAGCAAAACCATCACCGGCAATCTCACCGAAGCGGTGCCGGGCGAGTTGGTGGAATATGTGGTGCTGGTCAAGAACGAGACCGCCGCCACCGCAGCGGACACTGTCAATTTAACCGACACACTGCCGCCGGAAGTTTCACTGGTGTCTTTCACTCCGGTGGGCCCCAATTTCACTTGCACATTCACTGCCCCGACGCTGTTGTGTTCCGCCGGAACATTGCCCAACACGACCGCTGATGATGGGGTAAAAATTCTGGTTGAGGTGATCGGCACATCCGGCAATCAGGTGAACAACACCGCCAGTTCAGATTTTGTCGATACCAACACGGTGAACAACAGCGATTCGGTTTCATTCACCATCGTTGATCCGGTCGAAATCGCGGATTTATCGCTGACGCACAGCAGCGACGGTGCCACTTTTCAAGTGGGAGATGTTCTGACTTTCACCACCGAAGTGATCAATCCGCCGGATGCCACCGGCGAGCCAAGCGATGTGTCGATACAGCACACCTTGCCAGCACAGACGGCATTCATCAATGCGGAATTGCAGGGCGCCGTGGGAGGCTGGAATTGTCAGCACGACGGCAGCAGCGCAGGTGGCGTGGTCAGTTGCAGCAGCAACGGCAATGCCTTGCCTGTGAACAGCCATGTGGTGGTGCGCGTCAGCGCAGAAGCAGTCGCTGAGGCAACCAGCGTGAGCAGCGATGCGGTGGTTTTCAGCGAACTCGACAACAACCCGGACAACAACGCCGATAAAGTCGATGTGTCGATCATTGCTCAGGGACAGGATGTGGTTGATCTGGGGCTCATTAAACAGGCGTCCAGTGCTGCGGTCCAGACCGGTGATTCATTGCAGTATTTGTTGACGGTACAAAATCTGGGCACAGTCACGGTTGAAGCGTTTACTTTAACCGACAATTTACCGGATGGCGTGCTGTTTCAAGGCTTCAGTGGCAGTGGTTGGAGCTGCAGTGGCGACACGTCACTGAGCTGTGATTTCGCCGGCACCCTGTCGCCGGATCAAAGCACCGTCTTAACCCTGGATGTGTTGGCGCCTGAAGTGCCGGGTGTCATTGAGAACACCGCTGCCGTCGATTTTCTGGACGACGCGGTGCCAGGCAACAACAGCGACTCGGTTGCGGTGGAAGTGACCGCCGTTGACCCCGGCGAAGCGATGGCGGACCTGAGCATCAGCAAATCGGCGACGCAAGATGCGGTCCAGTCCGGTCAGACCCTGAGTTGGATCATTCAGGTGGAAAATCTCGGCCCGGATGCGGCCAGCGGTGTGCAGATCACCGACGCGTTGCCTGCGGGTTTTGAATTTTCCATGGCGCAGGGCGATCAGGGCGATGTGCAATGCAACAACAACGCCGACACGCTGTTGTGTCAGATCAATGCGCTGGCCGTGCATGAAACCCGGCAGGTGACCGTTGCAGGCACGGTCACGGCATTGCCAGGCACGCTGGAAAACACCGCCCAGGTGTCTTCTGCCAGCACTGACAACGTCGCTGAAAACAATGAAAGCAAAGCGCAGGTTGCGGTCCTTGCGGTCAGTGACCAGGTCTCAGATGTGTCGGTGCGTGTGCTCGGTGAAATCGACAGCACGCAACAGGGCTCGGTGGTGGATTTCACCGTGCAAAGTCGCAACACGGGCCCGGATCCGGCCATCAATGCACAATTGAAGGTGCAGCTGGACGGTCTGATTGAAAACGTTCAATTGCTGGAAACCGGTGGTTGGCAATGCAACAACGCCAACAGCACCCTGATGTGTCAGTGGCCAACGGCCTTGCTGGTCGACCAGACAGTCAATCTGAAACTGCGCGTGCTGACTCAACAGGTCGTGCAGCAGTCACAAAATCTCAGCATTCATGCGGAAATCACCTCCGCCAATGCCGACCCCAATCCGGGCAACAACAGCGACAGCAAGGGCACCGTGATTTCGGCCACGCCGGGTGCAGAGGAGATCCGGCAATTGCTGGATGAGGCTCTGGGCAGTGCAGGCACCGCGCAGGCACGACGCGCCATTCGCAACGTGTCCAGTTACTGCGCTCGCAGCTTCTTTACCGCACTGGAAGGCATCTGCGGACGGTTGATTGAAGAAGCGCGCAACGGCAACGGTCAGCTGGTCAGAAGAGTGATGAAGGAGCTGACGCCCAGTCAAGTGATCGCGCAGTCGTCTTCGGCCACCGAAATCATCAACACCCAGTTTGCCAACATCACGTCGCGTTTGGCGGAATTGCGTGGTGGCGCGGCCGGATTCAGCATGAACGGTCTGTCCGCGCAGTACGGCGATCAGCACCTGCCGCTGAATTTGCTGGCCTACATGGCCGATGGCGAAAACGCGCAGGCCGTGGACGTGAACAATGATTTCATTTCGCCCTGGGGCTTTTTCATCAATGGTACCATTTCAATGGGCGACCGCGACGCCACTGGACGTGAACTCGGATTTGATTTTGACACCTATGGCCTGACCGCCGGTGTTGATTACCGCCTCTCAGACCGCAAGGTGCTGGGCATGGCGCTGGGTTACGCGCGGTTCGATTCCACCATTGAAGACGAGGCTAAGCTGGAATCCAGCGGCGTCACCCTGACCGGTTACGGCTCGTTTTATTTCAACGACAATTTTTACATGGACGCACGCATTTCCTACGTGCGACCGGATTTTGACCAGAAGCGCCGCATTGAATTTGAGATCGGTGACGATGTGATCAATCGCACCGCGGTGGGCAACACGCGTGCGGATCAATACACCGCGGCGATGAGTTTTGGATACCATTTCTATAAAAACAGCTGGAACATCACCCCCAATGCGTCCATCCGCTATGTGCGCACCAACATCGATGGTTTCAACGAAACCGGTGCCGGTGCGTTTGGCTTTGAATTTTATGATCAGGAGATCGAGAGCCTGTTGTTCTCGGCCGGTTTGCGGGTGTCCCGCGCCATCAGTCTGGATAACGGGGTGATCACGCCGCAATTTGATTTCGATTACAGCCACGAAGCGAAAAACGACAGCGGATTCATTGAAGCCCGTTTTCTGGCGGCCCCGGAAGATGAAATTTTCCTGATTGAAACCGATTCACCGGACCGCACCTACGGATCGGCTGGATTGGGGTTTGTCTACATCAGCGCCAATGGCAGACAGTTCTATATGAACTACCGCAGCACCATCGGGCTGGAAGGATTCAGTCAGGGCACCATCAACCTCGGTGGACGCATCGAATTTTAGGAGTACAGGACATGAGAGCACGCATCTTGAAAAAAACCATCCTTTTCTGCGCGGCCGCAACGGTGGGGGCCTGCGGGTCGAACCCCAATCGCGTCACCGATGTCAAAGAAGGCCAGATCACCCCGGACCAATTGTACATTGTGGATTGCCTGTTGCCCGCGCAAACGCGACAGCTGGGGCAGAATTTCACCTACCTGGCGCCACGCAAACCGGCCAAACTGACCGCCAACGAATGCGCATTGCGCGGCGGTGAATACGTGGCTCATGATGCGGCGGATTTTGCCAGCGTCGCCAAAGTGTGGCAAAAACAGGCCGCTGCTGGCGATGCCAACGCACAAAATTACATGGGCGAGCTGTTTGAGCGGGGCATCAATGGTGAACCGGACTACCAGGCTGCGGCGCAGTGGTATCAGAAAGCGGCCGATCAGGGTTTGCCCGCCGCGCTGTTGAATCTGGGTCATTTGTTTGAAGCCGGTCTGGGGGTTGGCAAAGATTCGGTCAAGGCCATCAATCTCTACCGCCAGGCCTCTGGCATCACGGCCGACAGCCGGCTGGAACTGGTCACAGAACAACAAATGCGTGAGCGCCGCGAACAGGAAAGTGAGCGGGTGAAATTGTTGCAGGAAGTCAATCGGCTGCGTCATCAGTTGTCCGACGTCAACAGCAACTATGAAGCCACCAAATCCTACATTGAAAAAGCCAATCAGGAATTGCACAATTTGCAGGCCCGCTTGAAACAAAACAACAACGACGTGGCCATGCAGGACCGCATACGCACGCTGGAAAAACAAATCACTGATCTTGAGCGGGAAAAACGCGACAGCCAGATTCTGGCCAATTCGCTGGTGGATAAAATCGCTTCAGAACAGGGCCAGCAGATGGCCTATCAAAACAATGAGTTCGGCATCAATGTGATTTCTCCGGATGTGGTGGTGACCCGTGGCATCCGCAGTGTGCCGGTGCTGGATCGCGAGGCATCACAGGTCTCACTGATGGGCCGGGTGAATCCCGCCGATCAGATCAAGGCCTTGCACATCAACAGTCAGGACATGACCGCGCAGATGAATGACATGGGCGTGTTCAGTGCAGAAATCAGCCTCAATCAAGACGACACACCGGTCAGCATTGAAGCCATGCGCAACGACGGCAGCAAATCCACTGAACGCTTTGTCATTGTGCGGCAGCAGTTGGAACGCATCCGCGCGCGTCAACTGAGTGATCTGTTCACCAACCGCTTCCGTGAGGACCTGGGCAATTACCACGCCCTGGTGATTGGCAACAACAACTACCCGAACTATGAGAACCTCTCCACCGCCGTCAATGACGCCCGTCAGGTGGCCACGGTGTTGAGTGAGAAATACGGGTATCAAACGCGCACCCTGATCAACGCCACGCAGATGGACATACTCAAGGCATTCAGTGACTATCAGAAAAAACTGGATAAATACGACAATCTGATCGTCTATTACGCTGGCCATGGTGTGATCGATTCGCGCCAGAATGGCTACTGGTTGCCGGTTGACGCCAAGCGCGACGATCAATCCACCTGGATCAGCAATTCCGCCATCACCGAGTTCATGTCGGCCATGAATGCCAAGCACGTGATGGTGATGGCCGATTCCTGTTATTCCGGCACCATGTCCGGCTCTGCAATCAAACCGTTGCCGGAACAGGTTGAAGAAAACGACATTTTGTTCACATCGCGTGTCAAAGCCCGCACGGTGTTGACTTCAGGCGGTCTGCAGCCGGTGCTGGACACCGGCGGCGAGGGGCATTCTATCTTTGCCGCGGCCTTGCTGGATGTTCTGAACGAAAACGACGGCGTGATGGAAGGTTACCGCCTGTACCGCGCGGTCTCACAACAGGTGCGTCTGCGTTCGCGTCTGGCCGGTCTTGAGCAGGCGCCGGAATACTCGGCGATCAAACACGCCGGACATGAAGGCAGTGAGTATTACTTCCTGCCCGAGCGCAGCTAGTTCCAAGCCACATCATAAAAAAAACCGCGCTCTGTGGCGCGGTTTTTTTTTGCCTGAATTTGGCCCGTTGGAAAGGCCGCGCCGAGTCAGCGGTCGCAGGCGGTCACAATCTCATCGTGTTTGGCTTTGTTCATGATTTTTAAGCGGCTGCGGGCCTCTTCCTGGGTGCAGTCGTAATCGGTGAGAATCTGCGTGTACAGCTGTTCAGCCACCGCCAGATTCTCCAGGCGGAACTGTGAATTGGCGGCGTTCAGTTTGTCCGACATTTCCACCTTCTGGGTGACCGTCAATTCCTCGGTGTTGAGATCCAATGTCGCGGGTCGGTTTTGCACCCAGTAGGTCGCACCGGCAGCCGCCACAATCAGCAATGCGCCGACTCCTATCAGCTGCATCCGGCGGTTGCCGCTGCTGCTGACCTTGGTGGGCATGTTGCCGGTGTGATCGGGTATTGGAATGAATGACTGGGTGGTGTCGGACACCGGTTTCAAACGGGCAATGTATTTGTCCAGTTGCGAGATCAATTGGGTGGCATTCTGGAAACGGTCGTCCGGAGATTTGGCCAGCAGTTTGTTCAACATCGGTTGAAAGCGCGCCTTGTTGCCGGGCAGATCCGGTATCGGTTCATGCACGTGTGCGTAGCTGACGGCAAAGGTGTCGGCCGCGTCGTAGACTTTGCTGCCGGTCAACATTTCGTACAGCACCACGCCCAGGGCGTAAATGTCCGAACGCTCGTCGATGTCTTTGCCCAGCGCGCGTTCAGGACTCATGTAGTGTGGCGTGCCAACCACCGAGCCGGCGCGGGTGAATTCACTCACCGTGTTTTGCGCCTTGGCAATGCCGAAATCCACCAGCACCGCCTGTCCATCCTCATGGAACAGGATGTTTTCCGGCTTGATGTCGCGATGCAAGGTGCCGCGTTTGTGCGCGTGTTCCAGTGCACGGGCCACGTCGCGACAAATCCGAAAGGCGTCCAGCTCGCTCAGACGGCCGCTTTTGATCCGGCTTTTCAGATCGCCGCCGGAAAGAATCTCCATGGCCAGAAAATAATAATTGTTCTGCACCCCGCAGGAGTACACCGTGACGATGTTGGGGTGAGAAAACTGCGCGACCGTGTCGCCTTCTTTTTTCAGGTCGTTGAGGATTTTCGGGTCGTTGCCCTGCGGCGACACGATTTTGATCGCGACCTTGCGTTTGGGCTGCATTTGCTCGCCGAGAAACACTTTGGCCATGCCGCCCCGGCCGATTTCCTTGCCGAGTTTGAAATTGGGAATATCTAATTGAATGGATTCATCCATAAGTCGTAGATATCGTTAGTGATTCTATTATAATGGGACGAAATTTTAGCACACAACCCGCTGGCTGACATTAATGTTCCAATACTTCGATCAGAAAAAAGAACCCATGCGCAAGGTGGACACCGCCTGGCTGAGAATGGAGACGCCACACAACCTGATGATGATCACCGGTTTGATGTTTCTGGACAGCATGCCGGACCTCAAATTGTTCACCGAAGTGCTGAAGCGCAACTTTCTCAGCTACCGCCGCTTCCGTCAGTTGGCCTTGCGCAACAGCAGTGGATCCTATTGGCAAAGTGACCGTTATTTCGATATGGCTGCACACGTGCGCCGGGTGGCTCTGCCGGGTCCCGCGGGCTACACAGAATTGCAGGACTACGTCAGCAACCTGGCCTCCACACCGCTGGACAAGAACAAACCCTTGTGGTCCTTTCATTTGGTTGAAAACTACGCCAAAGGGCCGGTGGTGGTGGTGCGCATTCACCATTGCTACGCGGACGGCATCGCCCTGATTCAGGTGCTGCTGTCGATGACCAGTTTCGATCGCCAGAAAAGCATCGAGTTGAACCCGCAAAACCACGAACGCGAATCGCATCAAAAACTCGGCCTGTTGAAGCAGGTGATCAACCCGGCGAAAAGTCAATTCAATCAGTCGGTCAAGCTGCTTAAACAGATCAGTGAACTTGGCCAACAGGTGATCAACGACCCCTCGGTGTTGCAAAAGGGGATGGAAATATTTGGCGATCTGGCTTCTGAGCTGCTGCAGGCGGTGCTGCTCAGCGACGATCCAACCAGCGTCTTCAAGTCCGATCTGTGCACCCGCAAACGCGTGGCCTGGGCGCCGTCCTTGCCGTTGGAGCAGGTCAAGGCCGTGGCCAAAGCCACCGGCACCACGGTCAACGACGTGTTGATTGCAAATCTGGCTGGAGCCTTGCGCGAGTACATGATTGAAGTCGGTGACGATCCGGCCGGCAAAGTGATCCGCGCCACTGTGCCGGTCAACCTCAGACCACTCAAGCACGCGCGCGAACTGGGCAACCACTTTGGTCTGGTTTTTCTTGAGTTGCCGGTGCATGAGGACAACCCGTTGCAACGACTTGCCCTGGTGCACGCCTCAATGAACGAACTGAAAAAATCCAAGCAGGCGGTGGTGACCCTGGGATTGCTCAGTCTGGTGGGATTGGCGCCGGCTTTTTTGCAGCATCAATTGCTGGAAATTTTTTCACGCAAAGCCACCACCGTACTGACCAACGTGCCCGGCCCGCAGATCCCACTGTACATCGCCGGTTGCGGCATCCGCAAAATGATGTTCTGGGTGCCGCAGAATGGCAGCATAGGCATGGGCATCAGCATACTGTCCTACAACGGGCACGTGGAGTTTGGTCTGATCGTCGATAAAAACCTGGTGCCCAGGCCGCAGCGCGTCATTGAAAAGTTTCCAGAGCAGTTTGAGCGCTTCATGAACCTGATGATGATGCACCCTTGGGATGGCGAGATTCATCCGCATCTGACCGAAGAGTGTCTGCTGGATTGAAGCCTGCAGTTGACTCATAATGCATCCGCAATCCTGAACACTCAGAAATACTGGCTTTTGATGCGACTGATTTCATCGCGCATTTCCGCGGCTTTTTCAAATTCAAGGTCCTCGGCGTGTTGTTTCATCTGCTGCTCCAGTTTATTCAGCAGTTTGCTCATGTCGCCGGCCTTGTCCAGTTGGTAGCCCGGGTTTTTCTCCGCCACTTTGACCAGTTCACCGCTTGAACGGCCTTCGTAGGCCTGCTGCAGGTCGTGGATCTTGGTTTTGATCGATTGCGGTGTGATGTCATTTTCACGATTGAACTGCATTTGCTTTTCACGACGTCGCTCGGTTTCTTCAATGGCCTTTTGCATCGCGCCGGTGATTTTGTCGCCGTACAGAATGGCGGTGCCGTTGAGATTGCGGCTGGCGCGACCGATGGTCTGAATCAATGAACTTTCCGAGCGCAAAAATCCCTGTTTGTCGGCGTCCAGAATGGCCACCAGTGACACTTCCGGCATGTCCAGACCCTCGCGCAACAGGTTGATGCCCACCAGCACATCGAATTCACCCTGACGCAGGTCGCGAATGATGGCCACGCGCTCCACCGTTTCTATTTCTGAGTGCAGATAGCGCACCTTGACGCCGTGTTCAGTCAGGTAGTCGGTCAAATCCTCGGCCATGCGTTTGGTCAGTGTGGTCACCAGCACCCGATCGCCCAGGCGAACGCGCTGGTTGATTTCTGACAGCAGGTCGTCGATCTGACTGCCCACCGGCCGCACTTCGATGCGCGGGTCCACCAGACCGGTTGGTCGCACGATCTGTTCCACCGTCTGCGAGCCGTGAGCCGCTTCGTACGCGCCGGGCGTGGCGGAAACAAAAATCATGCGCGGTGTGCGTTGTTCCCATTCTTCAAACTTTAACGGGCGGTTGTCCAATGCACACGGCAGACGGAAGCCGTAGTGCACCAGATTTTCCTTGCGCGAGCGGTCGCCTTTGTACATGGCGCCAATCTGCGGCACCGTGACGTGGCTTTCGTCGATCACCAGCAACGCATCCGCAGGCAGATAATCAAACAGGCAGGGCGGGGGCGAGCCGGGCGGCAGGCCGGTCAAATGACGGGAATAGTTTTCGATGCCCTGACAGTAGCCGAGCTCCCGCATCATTTCCAGGTCGTACAGGGTGCGTTGTTCCAGGCGTTGCGCTTCCACCAGTCGGTTGTCATCGTACAGCACCTTGAGGCGATCCTTGAGCTCCAGCTTGATGGTTTCAATGGCGTTGAGCACCCGGTCGCGGGGAGTGGCGTAATGGGTGGTCGGAAAAATGTTGACTTCGGATTCGCGTGAATGCATGTGCCCCGACAAGGGGTCAAACCAGGCCAGTTGCTCAATTTCATCTTCAAACAGTTCGATGCGCAGCGCGTAGCGTTCGGAATCGGCCGGGAACACGTCAATGACTTCACCGCGCACGCGGAACGTGCCGCGTTCCAGCACGATGTCGTTGCGGCTGAACTGCAGTTCAGCCAGGCGGCGCAGCAGCACCCGCTGGTTGATCTCTTCACCGACGCGCAGGGTGATCAGCATGCGCATATAGGATTGCGGGTCTCCGAGGCCGTAAATGGCGGACACCGTGGCCACGATGATCACGTCCTGACGTTCCATCAGGGCTTTGGTGGCCGACAGGCGCATCTGTTCGATGTATTCATTGATCGAAGCGTCTTTTTCGATGTACAGATCGCGGGCCGGCACATACGCTTCGGGCTGGTAATAGTCGTAATAGGATACGAAATATTCCACCGCGTTGTCCGGAAACAGGGATTTGAATTCAGAATACAATTGCGCGGCCAGGGTTTTGTTGTGCGCCATGATCATGGTCGGTTTCTGAATCCGTTCAATGGTGTTGGCTATGGTGAAAGTTTTGCCCGATCCGGTCACGCCCAGCAGCGTTTGTGCCTTGAGTCCGTCTTCGAAACCGCTGCTCAGTGCTTCGATCGCGCGGGGCTGGTCGCCCGCCGGTTGGAAATCACTGACCAGACGGAAAGGCCGGGTGCGTTTGTCGATGTGTAATTGGACGGTTTCCATTAAAAAACATTGCGAAAAAAAAGGATTGGCCTATTATAAACATTTTTTTACGGCTCAAGGCCGGCACGCCGCGAGCCGACAACGTGGGAACACAGATGACAGACTTCATTGCCGAATTGGTCAAACAGGTCAAGCCTTCCGCCACCATCGCCGTCAGCATGAAAGCCGCCGAGCTCAAACGCGCTGGCCGTGACGTGATCAGCCTGGGCGCGGGTGAACCGGATTTCGACACCCCGGCGCACATTAAACAGGCCGCCATCGACGCCATTCACGCCGGTCAGACCAAGTACACTGCGGTCGACGGCACCCCGGCACTCAAGCAAGCCATCATTGACAAGTTTGCCCGCGAAAACAAGCTCAACTATGGGCCGCAGGAGATCCTGGTTTCCTGCGGCGCCAAGCAAAGCATTTTCAATTTGATGTGCGCGGTGATCAACCCGGGCGATGAAGTGATTGTGCCGGCGCCGTATTGGGTGTCTTATCCGGACATGGCCTTGCTGGCCGGCGGTCGGGCGGTGGTGATCGCCTGTGAAGCCGCGCAACATTTCAAGCTCAACGCCGCCCAGCTCGACGCCGCCATCGGTGAACGCAGCAAGTTGCTGGTGTTGAATTCGCCGAGCAACCCCACCGGCATGGTGTACAGCCGCGAGGAATTGTTGTCATTGGCCGAGGTGATCCGCAAGCACCCCGGTCTGATGGTGGTTACCGACGACATTTATGAGCACATCTACTGGGGCCATGAGAACATGCACACCCTGGCCGAACTGGCACCGGACCTGCGCGACCGTCTGGTGGTGGTCAACGGCGTGTCCAAGGCCTATGCCATGACCGGCTGGCGCATTGGCTATGCCGCTGGCCCGCAGGCGGTGATCACGGCGATGCGTAAAATTCAGTCGCAAAGCACTTCCAACCCCTGTTCCATCTCACAGGCTGCGGCGGTGGCTGCATTGAACGGCGATCAAAGCTGTGTGGACGAGATGAAAGCCGCGTTCAGGTCGCGGCACGATTACCTGGTGGACGCGTTGAATCAGATACCCGGCTTCGAATGCCTGCGCGGGGAAGGCGCTTTCTATGCATTTCCCCACGTCGGCGCGCTGATTCGTCGCATTGAGGGCGTCGACGACGACATTCAATTGTCCACCTGGTTGTTGGAACAGGCCAATGTGGCGGTGGTGCCGGGCACGCCGTTCGGCTCGCCGGATCACGTGCGCCTGTCGTTTGC
>JBNLBT010000039.1:0-28399 GCA_050303435.1 Marinicellaceae bacterium | reverse complement strand
TAATTACAGAGCCGGTCGGCCGTGTGGATTTGCGCCGCCATTGTCGCACAAAGGGTCCATACAGCCCATGCTAGTTTTGCAGTGGGGTCGCAAAGCGTGTGAAGTGCACAAGAATTCATGCGCCCGAGTGGCTCTTGTCATGACTTGTTATTGTGTTGTATTTCAGTGATATACAATAAAATATTCAAGTGATCTGTGCAAAAACAAAAGCCGTCCAATGGGACGGCTTTTATCCAAGTTTCATTCCGTCGAATAAAACTTTCAGGGGAACGCGGTTGTGGCCATCATTTAAACACGTATGGCTGAGTGCGTCTTGAGGCCCAGGCCCCAGAAGCCGTCGAATTTATCGCTTCATTGTGGCCGTCCAGACGGTTTCTGGGACACCGGTCCCATGCGGGGCTGATAGTACTGCCACCAAGCAGACGGGTTGATGCATGCTGAACGACAGAACTGCAAGCGCATCGTTGCAATGATTGGGCATGTCTCACTGAGTTTGGCCATTGGCAGGACGCCTGAAAGGGCGCCCAGTGATGGCTGTGGGTGCAGGCGCAGAAAATGTGACGAAATTCACATTTTTGCAGCCCTCTTCCAGACACAATGTGTTCGACTGCCGACCACACACCCGCGTCCAATCCCTTTAATTGGGGGAGTCAAAACTCCCCACAAACGCAATTGAAGAGGAAAAAACCATGAAGAAACTTATTCTGTTGAGCGCCCTGCTGTGCCTGCAAACAGCTGCCGTTTACGCCGATACTGCGTTTGATGCGTTCATTCAACAACGCATTGATGTCACCCTGGGCGGACTGAGCGCAGACAAATCCGATCCAGCCCAGTGTCGCGCCGAATGCCGCGCCGAGGTGCAGCAATGCCGCGCCGAAGGGCGTCCGCTGTACGAATGCGCGTCGGAATTTGGCGATTGCCTGGAACTGTGCACCCTGTGATGGGCCAAGGCGCCCTGCCCCTGGCGCGATGCCGGTTGGGCGCTTCGGGGTGTTTATTCACCGTCTGAAAAAGGCCCCGCCCCGCACTGGGGCCTTTTTCATGTCAGGACACGCGATTCGACCCCCTGTTCAATCAACGGCGCCACCGCCCTCGCCCTCCTCCAAGCATGGATCGCACGGCGCTATGTTTAGCCGATGTGCCGATGCCGGGCGGCTGACAAGCCTTGTGTGCACAGGTGTCATGAAAAGCGGGCGTTTTACGAAATACTTGGCATGGCTTAACTGAGAGGATTTCCATGCAAACATTCAAACCCATGCTTCACTGGACCGCGATCGGCGCCATTCTGGGCATCGCCCTGCTCTGGCACAACACGGCATCGGCCTTGGCCTGTGGCGACGCCGTCACCACGGATGTGGTGCTCACGGCCGATCTGCACTGCACCGTCGGTTATACGGCGCTGGAAGTGGCGGCCGACAACATCACCATTGACCTCAATGGGCATGTGATGTCCGGCACTTCGGCCTTGATGGGCATTTTCATTAGCAATCACCACAACGTGCAGGTGAAAAACGGCGAGTTCTGGGGATTCTGGGCCGGCGTCAATGCCGGGCACAGCGATCAGGTCCAGGTGCAAAACAACCATTTTCATGACCTGGGCGCCGGTGTATACATCTCGATGGGCAACGACGCCTATGTGGGGTACAACCTGTTTGAAAATATAGCCAGTCAGGGCATTGCAGTGGTCAACCGGGTCAGCGGACTGAGCGCGCACAACGCCAGAATTGAATACAACCAATTGCAAAAAACACGGGTTGGCATTGAAGTGTGCGGCGCCCACGCCGACCACGCACTGATACTCAGCAACGGCATTGACCAGTCCATTGACTGGGGCATTCATCTGGTGCGCGTGCGTCACAGCGTGATTCAGGGCAATTACATCAAAACCAATGGCAACACCGCTGTGCGCATGGACGACGCCAAATACACACAGATGAACGGCAATTCCCTGTACGATGGCCAACAAGGCATCAACATCCTCGCGGAAGCCTTCACGCCCTGCTTGAATGAAGACACCGCCATGAGCTATAAAAACGCCGTGGTGGGCAATCACGTGATTGATTTCACCACCGGCGTGTTGCTGGGCATCGGCGGTGCCAGCCACGCGCGGGTGTACAAAAACTGGGTCAATGGCAACAAAATCTATGACGACAACCTCGGCATATTTCTGAACACTGACGCGCACATCAATGACGCATCGGGCAATGCCTATGCTGGCACCGTGACTCCCATCAATGATCTGGGCGTTGGCAACATCCATTGATGGCCCTGCGACGTCGTTCAGACCCGAGTGCGCGCGAGATCTCAGGATAAAACCAACGGGGTTTTTGCACACAACCGAGGCGCGCCAATGGGCCAAAGGGTCCATTGGCGGCTTGTGCAACAGTCCTAAGTGCATGCATTCATCAGTCCAGTCAGAAATCCACGGCCTGCAGTGATTAGTGCAACACGCCAGGATGGCAACGGGTTATGATGGGGGTGATTTAAACCACAGCCATATTTTCGGGTTCAATTGGCAGAACCGTCAATGCACTCCGGAACCGCAGCACATCGAAACATGAAACCGCCATCATCCGCTTTCAATGGAGTGCACGGGGCCAACACAGGCGCCGGTCGAAAACTGTACTTTGCGCTTCTGTGGATCCTGCTGGCCGCCATTCTAATTTCTGTATTGCAGGACTATGTGGATTCCGCACGCAAGGGTTTCCCGTTCCATATTTCAGAATCTCTGTTGTTCAAAAGCGTGTGGCTGCTGTTCCCGCCCATTTTATGGCTGCTCAAATCCCGCATTGAGCGCCGCGCCGATCATTCCAGCGGCGCCCTGCTTGGCCTCACCCTGACTGCAACGGCGGTGCATGCGGTCTTGACGTCGGTTGTTGTGTGGTTTCTGTCCTTTGTGTTTCGTGAACAGTCCTATGCGGTGACCAAAGTGCTGTCGTTCACGCTGGCCAATGATGTGCTCATTCTGCTGTTGGTGTATGCTGCATTCATTGGTGCGCTGCAATTTTTACGCAAAAGAACTTCGCAGAAAGACACCAGCGTTGACACCTGCAACGACAGCGCAGATATTGCCGGTCGAATGTCGCCCGCAAGACGCGCGACTGAAATCACCCCATCAGTGAAGCACGTGGTTGTGAATACCGGAAAAAATAACACGCGCATCCATCTGCACGACATTGTGTGCATCCGCTCGGCCACACCCTACGTGTCTATTCAGGTGAACGGTGCAGAACACCTGCACACGGCCACTTTAAAATCCATGGCGAAAGAGCTGGACGATCGCTTTGTGCGCGTCCACCGTTCGTGCATCGTCAACACAGACAAGGTGCAATCGTTTCAATCCCGGCTCAATGGCGACTACGACTTGATTCTTGAAGATGGCCAGGAAATCCGTCTCAGTCGCAATTACGTCAAAGCATTCAAACAACAATTTGGCCTGACTCCACAGCTTAAAACGTGATTTCATCGTTTTGAATGATGGGCCATTGATTTGCCCCCGGCCTTGCAGGACCATGCGCTGATTGAACATTTGCGCGGCCTGCCCATCAATGAAAAACAAGATCACAGCTTCAGCCTATGGCTCACTGGCCCGGTGGTTTCACTGGCTGACTGCGGCATTGATTCTGATCACCTATGGCGCCATTTACCATCGCGAATGGTTGGCGGAAAGTGACTTTGAAAACTGGCTGACCATTCAGTTGCACTTTTCAATTGGCTTGACTGTGCTGGGGCTCACGCTGATGAGAATCCTGTGGCGCATGCATCGACCTGTGCCCCTGCAAGCCATCGGCGCCCGCTGGCAACAGCGCGCAGCGCGAGCGGTTCACGCGGCGCTGTATGTGCTGCTGCTTCTGCTGCCCGTCAGTGGCTACCTGTCGATCGCCGATTATTTCTCCCGCGGCGGTCAGTTTCAGTATTTTTTCATGTTTGATCTGACCTGGTTGCAGGGCATTCAAACGGAACACCTGCTGGGGGTGTCGCTGGAACAGATGGAAAAACCCGCCGCCAGCGTGCATCGCTGGCTGGGTCAATGGGGGTTGAGCGTGTTGCTGGCTGGCCATGTCGGGGCGGCTTTGTACCATCATTTCATTGTCAAAGACGACGCCTTGTCCAGAATGACATCGGTCAAACAAAAACCCAAGGGAGGCCAACAGAATGCGTAAAAATACTGTACTTTTGCATGGGGTCGCTGTGCTTTTACTGTGCGGATGTGGCTTAACATCCCTTGCCCGCGAAGCGGTGATTGGCGGTCCGTGCCAGGGCTGTGAATGGGTTTTCGTTGACCGGCCTGAATCCCTGCACTCGCGCGCGCGCATAGCCCCTGAAACTGAACCGGGGGACGCGCTGCGGCTGAGCGGCGTTGTGCGCGCAGCCAATGGTCAGCCGGCGCCTGGAATCGTGGTGTACGCCTATCAAACCAATGCACAAGGCCTCTACCCCAAAGGCCGCACCCAGCACGGCGCGCTGCGCGGCTGGGCCATCAGCGATGCGGCCGGCGCCTATCATTTCACTACCATCCGGCCCGGTGCCTACCCGGGGCGCACGATACCGCAGCACATCCATTTGCACGTGATTGAACCGGGCAAAGGCACCTACTACATTGACGACGTCACCTTCAGTGACGACCCCTTGCTCACCCGGGAAGAACGACGCAAGAAAACCTGTCGAGCTGGATGCGGCGTGGCCACACCAGAGCGCGACGCCGACGGCATCTGGCATGTTAAACGCGACATCGTGCTGGGGAAAAATGTGCCCGGGTATGACCCATGACTGGCATGCAGAGCGCCTGGGAGATGCCACTCACATCTGTACAAACCGCCGCCCGGGCATGACCGTCCAATGGCGTGCATAAAAAAAGGCCTCAATCGAGGCCTTTTCGGTGTGCATGGGATGATTTCACCAGCTGCGGCAGTAAGGGCTGGGGTGGTCGGAAATGACGATGTCCTGACAACTGTTGACGTTGCAGCCGCCGGCCCACGAAGTCAGCTGCGCTTCCAGTACGGCCGGATCGTTGCTGGCCGGACCGTGGTCACGCAACACCAGTTGGAAATGTGCGCGTTCATTCTTGATCACGCCGGGGATGAGAATGTTGCCCGGAGACGGTGGCTGCGCACCGTATTTGATCACGTTGCCCATGGACAATTGGCCGTATTCATCGGCCACGCGGCCGGACATGGCGCCCATTGCACCGGCGGTGACGTTTTCATTGACGAAGTCATCGAAGGTGCAGTTGCAGCGATCAAAACAGCGCTCCGGTCTGTCGTAGTGCATGACCCACAGCGTGTAGGCATTGCCCGGCACCATGTGGCGCGCATTGAATTCGAAATACGCGTGATCCAGGTGACGCACCACGCTGGCGTTGGCGTCGATCTGTTCGCCGGTGAGCATGGATGTGGCCGGCTCGTCGGTGCGGTTGTCCAGCAGCAGCGCGTAGTTGGTTGCCAGCGCGCCAGCACTGAAACACATGGCCGCGGCGAACACCGCAGCCTTCAGTTTAAGGCTTGATTTCATACTGATTTTCCTCTTTGATAAATGTACACCCTTCACACTCAAGGGCCCTTAACGAGTGGTCATTGTAGATGATATCCGGGCAATAAAAAAGACCTCAGAGGCAATCCCAGACAAAGCGTGGCCTGTGTGTGCTGTAAACCGCTTCAGTCAGCCGTTTAGATGCGCATTGAGCGGCTCCAGGCCGCGCTTTTGAAACGGTGTGTAGCCGTGCAACCGCCATTGGTCTGCTGCGGGCGTGGCTAAATGACTGCAGCCGCCAACCGCCAGCCAGTGGGTCGCGTCAAGTCGCCACTGACTGAAGTGCCAGTGCATCTGCGCACGCGCCGGATCGCTGTGATGCACGCACACGCCGTGCCGCTGCAGGTCAAAGGCGAAGCCCTGCAAATCCATGGACAGTCCCAGGCCCACGCATTTGATGCAGGCTTCTTTGAGTGTCCAGTAGCGATAAAACCGTTCGAAGCGTTTGACTCCGGTGCTCTCACACACGTGCGCGGCTTCGGCCGCGGCAAATTGACTTCGGGCCAGGCCTTCCAGATCGCGGGTGTCGCGCCCCGCTTCCACGTCCACACCGATCTCCAGCCCCGGCACGCGGGTGATGGCCAGCGCCGCGCAATCGCCGGAATGTGACAGATTGAAGGCCACCTCAGGGTGCGAAGGCAACGCGGGTTTGCCGTGCGATCCACGGGTGAATTGCAAGGAAGAAGGGGCGCAGCCGAGCACTTCGGCCAGCGCCGATCGCAGCAGCGCGTGCGACAGCAAAAACAAGTCCTGATCGCGTGCAAACATGAAGCGGGCATGGCGCGCGCGTTCATCGGCGTCCAGACACGCCTGCGCCTGTGCGCGGAAGCCGGGCACAGTTAAGGCCGCCCGGCGCGTGACCAGCACGATCACTGAACGGTCCCAGTCCTGGGACTCCAGGGATTCACCCGGCGTCATGCCAGCGACTCCAGCAGGTGGTTGAGCGACTTCAGCAAAGCCTGTTCTTCATCGGCGAGGAAAAAGTGCCCGGCATCGAACGCCACTTCGTCGACCTCGCCATCAATCAGATCGGCCCAGGCGCGCACATCGGCCAGCGGCACGTCGTGATCCTGCAATCCGTACATCAGCGTGGCCGGGCCGGTAAATTTCGGTGTGGAATGAAAACGGTGCGTTTCACTCAAGGCAAAATCCGCGCGCAGCATGGGAGAAAACAACGCCATCAATTCGTCGTTTTGCAGCACTTCATCCGGGGTGAACTGATACGATTTCAACTCGGCCACAAATTCCGACTGCGGCAACTTGTGAATCGGTTTGCGCCGCGCCGGCAGATGCGGCGCGCGTTTGGCGGACAACAGCAGGTGACGCACGCTGTCATCGCCGCGCTGTTGCAAGGCGCGGGCCAGTTCAAAGGCCAGCAAGGCGCCGTTGCTGTGACCGAAAAACACCGTTGGCAGGGGCGACAGTTGGTTGATGGCCTGACGCAGTAACTGCACCTTGCTGTCCAGATGGGCGATCGGCGGTTCGCTGAATCGGCGCCCGCGGCCGGGCGACTGCACCGCACACACTTCCAGCCAATTCGGCATTTGCTGCGGCCAGCGGCTGAACACCTGGGCGCTACCGCCGGCGTAGGCAAAACACACCAGGCGCAACCGAGCACGTTGCTGTGCGGGGTGAATCTGGAACCACGGCGTGCCCATGCGATGCTCGCCGTGCATCAGGTGCCCTGCTCCATCGCCTCGTTGGCCGGGACGATCTGCCCGTTGTCGAATTTCAGCAACACATCGGCGTGATGAAAATAGCGGTCGTCGTGGGTGATCACGATCAGGGTTTTGCCGCGGGCTTTGAGTTCCGGCAATAAATCGCGGTAAAAATACGCGCGGTATTCCGGGTCTTGATCCGCGGCCCATTCGTCGAACAGGTAAATCGGCGCGTCCTCGGAACGTGCGATCAGCATGGCCAGACGCTTGCGCTGACCTTGTGACAGGCGCGTGGAGCCAATGCGGCCATCGGCTTCGATCTGCACGATGTCCTGCAGGCGCAAACTCGCCAGATCTGCGGCGACGTCCGCACCCTCCACCGGTTGACCTTGTGCATCCAGCACGTGATCAAACAAATAAAAATCCGAGAAGATGGTGGAGAAATGATTGCGATACCACTGTCGGTTGGCCGCGTCGATGGCTTCTCCGTCCAGTTCGATGCGACCGGCATCCGCTGGATACAGACCGACCAGCACCTTGGCAAATGTGGACTTGCCGCTGCCATTGCCACCGCAGATGAACACCGCATCGCCGCGACGAATGGTCAGATTGATCGGCCCCAGACCGAAGCGATAGTGCCCGTCACCCGGGTAGCGATAACTGACGTCATGAAATTGCAGCGTTTGCCAGTCAGGCCGCCGTGCGCGGTCATCATCCCAGCGCGTCGAACCGTCGTCCTGGGTCAGTTTCAGGGCCTGGATTTTGTCGTAGGCCACCTTGCCTTTGACCAGCGCCTGAAACGTGCTTTGAATAAATCCCATCGGCCCGATGATGTAGGTGGTGAACAGCACAAAGGCCGTGAGCACACGGGTTTCGCTGTGCCAGTGAAAATAGCCCAGGTAAAACACCGCGCCCAGCACCAGGAATACCACCGCGCGCATCAGGCTGTCGGACAACACCCAATAGCCTTTGGCCTGCACTTCAGTCTGACGCACCGTCTCCACGCTGGGCCGGGCCAGTGCATTGAGGAAAAATCCGCGCCGCTGCTGGTTGATGTTGAGTTCTTTGCTGCCGTCGACCGCGGTTTTGAACACGTTGTGCAATTCGTCTTCCTGTTCACGCAACTCAATGAATTTGCGTCGCCCAAAACGCATGATCAGCATGGAGGCGCCCAGTCCGGTCAACAGGCCGCCGAGCAACACCGCAAACATCCCCGGCGACAGCACGCACAAATAGGCAAAGCAAAACAGCACCGTGGCGATGTTGACGGCAAACACCGGCAGGATCATCAGGGCCATGGCGATGTGGCTGACGTCGGTGGTCAGCGTGGCCAGCACGCGGTGACCGCCGAGTTGTTCCAGGTGATGGTGACTGACGCGCGTGGCCTGTTGCAACAGCAGTCCACGCAAATCGTGCACAAACGATGAGCCGATGCGCGCGAGCTGATACTGGGACACAAAGCTGAGCACAAACAAGGCCGCAATCAGGCCGAAAAATGCGCCGAGGGCCTGTCCCAGGTGGACGTTGTCCGGCGCCGCAATGGCGCCGTTGATGCCGGCCAGCAGCGCGATGCTGATGCCCGAACTCAGGGCGCTGAGCAGCGCGGTCCAGATCAACGGCTGGCGGTGCCGTTTGAACAAGGCGCGAACCAGGTCCGCGTGTGTTTTGCTGTGTGTCATGTCAGTTTCAAAGGTCTCTTCAGCGACGCATCGCAGCCGCGATGCCCGCGCAATGGCCGTCCATTGTACCCCATTCACCGCCGCCCTGCGCGGGCAGAAATTGCGTCGGTGAATTGCCGGGTTTGGGCTGCTATAATGTCGGCGGGACCGGTCACCGGCGACAGACAACACGCACACAGAGTATGGCATGAAAGCACCCCCATCAGGCGTCATCAACCGCGACATGATGCCAGGCAACGACTGCTTCGGTTGTGGCCTGGAAAACCCGCACAGCATGGGCATCCAGCTGCGCGAGCGCAGCGACGGCATCGAAGGGCTGTACAGCCCGTTCAAAGCCCCCGCGCACGCATTGGCCTTTCCCAATCTGGTGCATCCGGGCGCGTTTTTCACCGCCTTGACCTGCCTGTCGGTGTGGACGCCGTATCGCCTGCGCCCCGAACCCAAGGCGGTGTGGTTCCTGACCGCATCGCAACTGAATTTTCACAAGGCCGCGCAACTCGGCGATGAACACCTGCTGCGCTCCCGCATCGTCACTGAAGACGGCCTCTGGCAGCCCATGCGCATCGGCGTCGAAGCGCTCGACACGGTGGGCGATGTGCTGCTCTCAGGTGAATTCAGCATCCACCCCTTTGCCCCTGAAAGCGCCATGCAAATCGCCGGCGTGGACACGCTGCCCGCGGCCTGGGCCGCATTCCTGCAGGCCTGAATCGCTTCACTGCGACTGAGTGTTGTCCAGCAGATCCGATTGCAGCTGCACAACAATGGCGGCCAGAGCAGCGCCTTGCAACAGGTCGTGGTGTCCGCCGGACACCTGGGTGTGCTGCATTGGCGAGTGCACGGCCGCCTGCCAGCCGGCCAGCAA
Source organism: Marinicellaceae bacterium (assembly GCA_050303435.1). Classification (GTDB taxonomy): domain Bacteria; phylum Pseudomonadota; class Gammaproteobacteria; order Xanthomonadales; family Marinicellaceae; genus JBNLBT01. The sequence continues at coordinate 18,671 of JBNLBT010000039.1, read as the reverse complement.
CTGTTCAGGCGCGCGGTTGTGAGCGGCAATGAACACGCGCGTGCGGCCGTCAATCTGAAGGGTTGGGGCTGCGCCGGTCGCGCTGAACAAATGCACACCAAAACGCAGTTCTTCCAGCAGCAGTTGCCGACCACCGTGTTCGTGACCGGTCGCGATCAGCGCATCGGTGGCCCGATTCAACAGCGTTTCTTCCGACGCTGAGTGGCCCGCTTCAGGCGCCGCATTCCAGCTGTTTGCAACGCCGCTGTGGGTGTGCTTCAGCACCGCGTCCAGCGCCTCGGCAAAGTCTTGCGGTGATCTGTCCTGCGGTGAGACAAAACTGTCAAAGGCCACCAGGTAATCCACCGTTTCGCCGCGGCGCTGCAATTCTTCGGCCATGTGCAGTGCGATCAATCCGCCGATGGACCAGCCACCCAACTTGTAAGGCCCGTGCGGTTGCCGCGCCTGCAAGGCATTCACGTAGTGCGCAGCCAGGGCTTGCCAGCTGGAAAATTCCAGCGCCGAGCCGCCGATGAACGGCGCTTCAATGCCACACACGGCCACCGCACCGGACAGCGCCTGTGCCAGCGGACGGAATCCGTCGATGCGACCGCCCATGGGGTGCACCAGGCACAGCTGAACCGGCGCATCGCTGTCGTTCAGGGCGTGCACAAAGCCCGCGGTGCTTTCGCCTGGAGAATCATCGGCTGTACACAGGCTGCGCAGAGACGTGGCGCTGTAAAAATCCTGCACACGACAGGAGATGCCGCGCGCGTCCAGTTTGCGGATCACGCTGAGTATGGCCAGCGAATGCCCACCGAGGTCAAAGAATCCGCAATCCAGATCAATGTCTTCTGCTGGCCGCTGCAGCACCTCGGCCAACACCTCGATCAGGTGTTGCGCCTGGGTGCCGGCCGCTGGCGGCGGCTGCACTGCAGCGGATGGGGATTGCGCTGTCGCCAGTGCTGCCAGCGCCGCGGCATCGATCTTGCCGTTGGCATTGGTTGGCAAATGCGGCACCCAGTGCATGTGCTGCGGCACCATGTAATCGGGCAACACGTCGTGCAAACGCTGTTTGATCTCATCCAGCGATGGCGCTGTTGCCGCATGCCGCGGCACCAGATAAGCCTTCAATTGTTTGTGCCCGTTCGCGCCGGCGTCGGCCAGAACCACGGCGTTGTGCACGTCCGGCAAGGCGTTGATGTGATGCTGAATCTCACCCAGTTCAATGCGGAAGCCGCGAATCTTCACTTGATGGTCCTCGCGGCCGAGAAATTGCAGCAGCGCATCATCGCGCCAGCGCACCAAATCGCCGGTGCGGTAGACCCGCTCACTCAATTGATCGGTCAAACGCGCATCGACAAAACGCTCGGCGGTCAATTCGGGGCGTTTGAGGTAGCCTTTGGACAGGCCGGCGCCGGCGATGTGCAATTCACCCGCACAGCCCTGTGGCGTCAAGGCGCCGTCGCGGTTGAGCAGGTACACGCGTGTGTTGTCCACCGGCGCACCGATCGGCGGTGCAGCGCCGTGTTCTGGCAGCACTTCAGCCCAGGTTGAGGTCACCGTGGTTTCCGAAGGCCCGTACAGATTGAACAGGCGGGTTGCAGGTCCGATGGCGTCACTGCGGGTCAATTTGTCGCCGCCGGTGAACAGGAAGCGCAACGGAAGTTCGGCGCAATTCTGCAAGTTTTCGTAACCGGCATGCAACAGCGCCGTGGGCAAATACACGTGAGAAACGCGTTCCCGCTGCAGATGTTCAATCAGTTCATCCGGCGAACGCCGCAACGCGTCGCTGATCGGATGCAGTTGTGCGCCGGCCAACAGATTGGGCCACACTTCCCACACCGAGGCATCAAATCCGATGCTGGCAATCCAGCTGGCAATGCTGTCTTGATTGACGCAAAACTCACGGATGTGCCAGCGACACAGGTTCAGCAGCGCCGCGTGATGCACGCGCACGCCTTTGGGTTGGCCGGTGGAACCGGAGGTGTAAATGACGTAGGCCAGATCGTCGGCGCTTTGGCCATCGTGTGGCAGATCATCGGCACTGAAATGTTGCCACTGCTGGGACAGGGCGAAATCGTCCGTGACCACACAGGCGAGGTCGCTGCCCTGCAGCAGATGCGCGGTGTCGCGACAGGCCAGCACCGCCTGCGCGCCGCTGTCTTCCAGCATGCCGCGAATGCGTTGTTCGGGTTGATTGGGGTCCAGCGGCAAAAACGCCGCGCCGCATTTGAACAGCGCCAACTGCGCCTGCAGCAGCGCCGGCGACCGGTGCATGCACACGCCGACCACCTGGCCTGTTTGCAGCGACTCGGCCGGCAACATCGACTGCAGCGCGCGGGCCAGGCGGTTGGCCTGCCGGTTCAGTTCCGCGTGTGAGCAACTCAAGTCGTTGTGCACCACCGCGGTGCGCTCGGCGCAGCGCGCAGCGGTCTGTTCATACAGCCAGTGCACGGGCATCGCGTGCGTATCGTGCTTGGTGCGGTTGACCTTGTGCAGCAACCAGCGCTGTTCATCTTCGCCCAGCATGGGCAATTCAGCCAGCGGTTTTTCGCTGGCATCAGGCAGCGCGGTCAGCAACACCTCGAGGCCGGCGGCCATGCGTTCAATGCGCGCGCGGGTGAACAGCGCCGTGGCGTAAATCAACTCACAGGCCAGCACGTCTTCGCCTGCCCGCTGCACGGCATTGGCGTTCAGCACCAGATCGAATTTGGCCAGCGTGTGCGTGGCCGGCCGGGCCGAAACGCGCGCGCCGGGCAGCGTCAGTTCAACCGATTCGGTGGTGTTCATGCTGAGCATGATCTGGCACAAGGGGTTGTGCGCCAGGGAGCGCGCCGGCCTGAGTCGGTCGACGAGAAATTCAAACGGCACGTCCTGGTGCTGCTGCGCGTCCAGATTGACGTCGCGGATGTGGCGCAGAAATTGCACAAATTGACCGCCCTGTTCGGCGCGACTGCGCAGCACCAGGGTGTTGGCGAAATAGCCGATCAATGGCGCGAGCCGCTCGTCCAGGCGATTGGCAATGGGCGTGCCAATGACCACGTCCTCGCCGTTGCTTTGACGACCGAGGAAGGCGGCAAAAGCCGCGTGCACCACCATGAACAGGGTGACGTGCTGCTGCGCCGCCAATGCGCGCAAGGCTGAAAGCGCCTCGGCCGACAGCGTGAATTTGACCGAATCGCCGTCGAACTGCTGCACCTTCGGCCGCTCAAAATCCAGCGGTACGCCGTGCACCGACGGCGCATCGCCGAGGCCGTGCTGCCAGAAGTGCAGCTGCCGCTCCAGCACCGCGCCGCGCAGCCAGTCGCGCTGCCATTGCGCGTAATCCGGGTATTGCAATGGCAGGTCCGGTAAATCCGCGTCTTGACCGCGCAGTTGCGCCGCATAGGCGAGTGAAAATTCCCGCACCAGCACTCCGATCGACCAGCCATCCGAGGCGATGTGGTGCATGTTGAAAAGCAACACCGAATGCGCGTCGCTGCAATGCAATTGCGTCACCCGCAAGGGCACGTCCTTGCTCAAATCAAAGGCCAGTTGCGCGTCCGCGCGGGCGGCCTGATCGATGCGCAGTTGTTGCGTGGTCGCATCCAAGCCGCTGAAATCTATGCGCTGCAATTGAAACGGCACGTGTGGTCGAATCCGCAGTTCGGTGCCCGCCTCGCCGTCGCGGTAGGTGCTGCGCAAGGATTCATGGCGCTGAATCACAGCACACAAGGCCGCCTGCGCGGCGTCTGCATTGAATTCGCCGTGCACATCCAGCGCAACGGCCATGTTGTATTGCGGGCTGCCCCCTTGCAGGCGGTCGATGAACCACAGCCGCTGTTGCGCGTAGGACAACGGCGCCTCAGCCTCACTGTTTGTGCGGGGTTGAATCGGCGGCCGGTCCTCACCGTTCGCACCACTGCGTGCCAGCGCGTCGATGTGTTCAGCCATGTCGCGCAAGCGGTTGTGTGAAAACGCGGTTTTGATCGGCAAGGCCACACCCAGCTCTCGACGCAGCCGATGGCGCAGGCGAATCAGCAGCAATGAATGCCCGCCCAGGGCAAAAAATCCGCTGTCGCGACCGATCTCCTGTGGCGCGCATTCAAGCATTTCAGCCCACAACGCCGCCAGTTTCTGTTCGGTGTCGGTTTGCGGCGGCAGCAGCGTCGCTTCTGGTTCGCTCGGTCGCAGCGCCGCGAGTTTCAGGCGGTCCAGTTTGCCGTTGGCATTCAGGGGCAAAGCCTCAAGGCACTGCCACACATCGGGGCATTGATGCGCCGGCAACTGCTGCGCGGCGCGTTCTTGCAAGGCGGCCATCAGCGCATCGGCATCGACGCCCGCGGCCGGCACCGCAAACACGGCCAAGGCGCCTGCATCCAACAACACCGCAGCACAGGCCTGCAGGCCGGTCAGGCCGCGCAGGTGGTGTTCGATTTCTCCCAGCTCCACGCGGTGACCCCGCACGTTGACCTGGCCGTCGCGGCGGCCGATGAAATGCAGGGTTTCAGCGTCCAGAGGGTAGGCGAAATCGCCGCTGCGATAGCGACGCACGCCCTGCCCGATGGTGCAAAAACGCGCCTCGGTGGCCACATCGTCGTCCAGATAGCCCAGCGCCAGGCAGGCGCTTTCAATGTGAATCTCACCGACTTCGCCGACGGCGCATTCCACCCCGGCGGCGTTCAACACGCGCAGCACGGTGTCGGGGCTGTGCAGCGCCATCGGCACCTGCCCGCTGCGTGCGGCCGGTTGCGCGATGCGCTGGTAGGTCAAGGCGCGCTGCGATTCGGTCGCGCCGTAGCAATGCACCAGCTGCAGCCGCTCGCCGATGTCTTGCAGTCGCCGCGCCAGCTCGCTGCGCAAGGCCTCGCCGGTGAGAAACAGGCGCCGCAGGCTGTGCAGGTCACGCGCTTCGGACAGCGCCAGGATGTCGGCCATGGCCGGGGTCAGGTGCATCACAGAAATGGACTGCGCGCGCACCCATTCGGCCAGGCGATGATCGCGCACCGTCTCGGCGTCCGGAATCACCAGCGTGGCGCCGTTGCACAAAGCGCCGAAGATGTCGCGTTGCAAGGGATCGTGCATCAGGCCCGACATCAGACTGAAGCGGTCCTCGGCGGTGATTTCAAAGGCCGCCGGCCACCAGTCCAGGTGATCGCTGAGACCGGCGTGACAACCAACCACGGCTTTGGATTCACCGGTGGAACCGGAGGTGAAGGTGATGCAGGCCGGATCCAGCGGCGCCGGCACATGCGCGATGAACTCAACATCGCTGGGGAATGCCTCGGGCGCATTGTCAATTTCCAGGCAATGCAGGCGTTGTTTGAGTCTGTGCGCCAGCGTTTCCACCAGCGCTTCACTGTCTGCACACAGCAGCATGGCGGCCGGTTGCACACGGTCCAGCATGCGCTGCAAACGCGCCCACGGCAATTCGCGGGTGGCGATGAAGTAATGCGCGCCGGTCTGCAACACCGCGCACAGGGCGATCACCAGCGACGAACGCCGCGCGGCCATAATGCCCACGGCATCGCCCGGACCGATGCCCTGTGCCTGCAGTTGCCCGGACACCGCGTTGATGGCGCTTTGCAGTTGCGCGTAGCTCCACACACAGCCATCGTCCAGCACCGCCGTGGCGGTTGGCGTGAGCTGACTGTGACGGCGCAAGCGGGCGATCACATTGGGGCCGTGCTGTGCAATCGGCGCGGCAATGCTTGAGTCATTCAATGCATGACTCAACAGCGGCGCTTCAGGTTCATCGCACACGCACTGCAACAATCTGACGTAGTGCGAAAGCAGGCATTGCACCGCGGTTTCACTGAAGCGCAGGCTGTTGAAATGGCAATGCACCTGCACCCCGTCTGCGCCGTCGGACAAGTACAATGTCAAATCAAATTTGTTTTCAATGTCGGCGGTTTCCAGCGCTTCAATTTCGAACCCGTCGGCCATCGCCTGCCAGTCACCGCCCGGCAGTGACAGCATATTAAAGAGGATCTGGAACAACGGCGTGCGTTCGCTGTGTCGCTCAATGCCGGTCAATTCAAGGATCTGTTCAAACGGCAAATCCTGGTTTGACAGCACGCCATTGACGTTGTCAATCTGCGCGCGCAGACACGCTGTGAAGCCCACATTAAGGTCCAGCCGGTGGCGCACGGGCAGCAAGTTGAGAAACACCCCGAGCATGTCTTCGCTGCCCGGCACGTGCCGGCCGGTGACCGGCATGCCGAGATTGAAATCATCGACACCGGACAGGCGCGCCAACAGCGCGGCAAAACCGGTGTGCAAGGCATTGAACAGGCTGCCGCGGTGTGGCTGAGCCAGGGTCTTCAGCCGATCGCGCAATTCTACCGGGATCAGACCCTGCGCGTGTTTGCGCGGCGCCGACAGTGAACGGTTCAGGCGCGCCATCGGCAGATCAAATTCCGTGCTCGCGCCGCGCAGGTAGTCGCGCCAGAATTCCGCCTGAGCCTGCGCCCGGTCTGAAGCCAAAAACTCGCCCTGCCAGCGGCTGTAATCGGTGTATTGCAAGGGCAGCGGATCGTTTGTGCACGCTTCCCCGGCGCCAAGTCGACGGTACAGCGCCAGCAATTGTCGATAAAACAGCTGCTGCGACCAGCCATCGGAAATGATGTGGTGGTGATTGAAATGCAGAAGGAATTCGCCCTCATCCAGGCGCAGCACGCGCAGGGAAAACAGCGGCGGCCGGCTCAGATCAAACACCCGCGTGTCGTGTTCTTTGCCCAGCGTGTCCGCCGCCTGTCGACGCCGCTCGGCCGGCAGTGCGCGCAAATCATGGACATCGATGGGTGCATTCAGCGTTGCTGCGATCGTCTGCACCGGGGCCTCGCCGCGCATCACCACGCCGGTGCGCAACACCGAGTGCCGCTGCATCAACAGTTGCAGAGCCTGTTGCAGCCGTTCGGGATTGAACGCACCGCGCACGCGCACCGCGGTGCACATGTTGTGTTCATTGCTGTGTTCCCGCAATTGCTCCATGAACCACACGCGGTATTGCGCGTGAGACAACGGCGCTTCGCTGACTTCGTTCTGCGCCGCTTGGATGGTGCCTGCACTGGTGCCGGCGTCACCCTGAATCGCCTGTGCAATGCCGCGAATGCTGCAATCGGACAAGGCCCGTTCAATCGGCAGGTTGTGATTCAAGCGCTTGCCGATGGCGTGCAGCATGCGCGTCAACAACAGCGAATGTCCGCCGATTTCAAAAAAGTGTGCGGTCACATCCAGGTCTTGGGCGTGCACGCCCAACAATTCGGCCCAGATGTTTTGCAGGGTCGCCTCACAGGCGTTTTCGGGGCCGGCCACGGCGGCATTGTGCACATCCACGGCGCGCTCTGCCAGGGCCTTGCGATCCACTTTACCGTTCACCGTCAGCGGCAAGGCGTCCAGCCATTGCAGCGCCGCAGGCATCATGTATTCCGGCAGATCACGGCGCAAGCGCTGCTTGATGTGTTCAATCACCCCGCTCTCCGACTGGCCCGGCTCAGCGGTGAAGTAAGCCACCAGCTGCGGTGATTTGCCCGCAGCGGATTGCAGCACCACCGCCACCGATTCAATGCCCTCCACCCGGCGAATCGCCGCTTCAATCTCTCCCGGTTCAATGCGGTGACCGCGCAGTTTGATCTGTCCGTCCGCGCGACCAACAAACAACAAGGCGCCGTCGCTGCGCAAGCGCACCAGATCGCCGCTGCGGTACATGCGGGCGTTTGCATCGGCGGCCAGCCGATCCGGCACAAAGCGTTCACGCGTCATTTCATCGCGGTGCAGATAACCCGCCGCCACCTGCGCGCCGCCAATGCACAATTCGCCGACGCCGCCGAGCGGCACCGGCTGCAGGGCCTCATCCAGCACGTGCAGAATGGCGCCATCTATGGCGCGACCAATCGGCGGGTCGCCGACTTCATCGCCTTGCACGGCGTGCGCGGTGGCCACCACCGTGCATTCGGTGGGTCCGTAGTGATTGACCAATTGCATGTCCTGCCGGGTCCAGCGCAGCGCCGAAAGTTTTTCGCCACCGGTCAACAGCCAGCGAATGCTCAGGTCTTTGCGTGTCTGCAACGACGCGTACAACGATTCAAACAGCGCGGTGGGCAAGAAGCAGTGCGTCACCCGGCTGCTGGACAACAGCGAAAGCAGCTCTGCTTCGTGCAGTCGCGTGTGGTCGGCCACGGTGATCAGACAGCCACCGGCCAGCAAGGTGGGCCAGATTTCCCACACCGCCGCATCAAAACCAACGCCGGCCAGGTGCGAGGCGCGGCTGTGATGATCAACCCGATAGGCCCGCCGATGCCAGCTGCACAGGTTGGCCAGGTTGGCGTGCGTGACGCGCACGCCTTTGGGCTGACCGGTGGACCCGGATGTGTAAATCACATAGGCGATGTCGTTGGGGTCGGTATCAACGCATGGCAATTCAGCAGCCCCGTCGGCTGCATCCAGCAGGCCCGGCTGCAATGCCAGCCAGGTGTTTTCCTGCGGCCACTGCGGCGGCGCCTGTCCAGCGCCGAGGGTCAGGACCGCGCCGCTGTCTTGACACATGAAAGCGCGTCGCGACGCCGGCAAATGCGGGTCCATCGGCAGATAGGCTGCGCCGCAGTTCAACACCGCCAACATGGCCACGGTATTCAGCGCGCCGCGCGGCAGACACAAGGCCACCACATCGCCCGCTTGCACGCCGCGTTGTTGCAGGTGTTGAGCCAGTGCACTGGCGCGCTGCTGCAGCTGTGCATAGGTCAGTTCGGCGTCGTCTTCACGCAGCGCAATGGCTTCGGGCTGTTGCGCGGCTACGGCCGCCAGACGGCGATGCATCCCTGCGCTGTGGTCCGTGCTGACCGGCCGGCCACTGAGCATTTGTCCGATCCACTGCAATTCCGTCTGCGGCACCACCGGCAGCGAAGCCAGGGGATCGTCATCGGCCGTGGCCATGGCGGCAAACACCGACTGCAGTTGTGCGGCAAGCCGCTGCAATGCGGCCGCATCAAAGCGCCCGGTCACGCCCGACAAGGTCAGTTGCACCGCGTCCTGGTGTTGCACAATCAGCGTCAGGGGGTAGTTGCTTTCTTCGTGCCCCGAATGGTCCTGCACCTGGATGGCGTCGTCGCCGGCGCCGATGTGCGGGTAGTTTTCAAACACCAGCAGGCTGTCAAACAGCGGCTGACCCTGCGCTTGCGGCGCGCAACGCTGAATCTCCACCAGCGGTGTATGGCTGTGCTGCAGGCGATGGAGTTGCGCCGCCTGCACTGCGCGAATCCAGGCATTGAACGGTTGCGACAGCGGCACCTCCAGGCACACCGGCACGGTGTTGATGAACAGTCCGATCATGTGTTCGACGCCGTTCAGTTCTGTGGGTCGGCCGGACACGGTGGTGCCAAAACACACGGGATTCTGGCGGCAGTGACGCTGCAAAATCAACGCCCAAGCGGCCTGCAAAAACGCGTTCAGGGTGACGCCCAGACGGCGGGCATTGGTCAACAGGGCGGCACTGAGCGCATCGTTCAGCGAAAAGTGGTGATGCACATGGCTTGCGTCACTGGCCTGCAACAGGCCGGCCTCGGCTTCGCCGATGCGACACGGGCCGCACCAGCCGGTCAATGCTTCGCGCCAGTGTTGATCCGCGCCGTGCTGTTGCTGCGTCGTCAGCCATTCAATGTAGTTGCGGTACGGCGTCGGCGCGGGCAGATCCGGCGTTTGTTGCTGGGCAAATGCACGATACGCTTGCTGCACTTCAGCAAACAGGCGCGGCATGCTCCAGCCATCCAGCAAGGCGTGGTGCGAGCTGATCAGCACGCGCTGCCGATCCGCGCCCAACTGCCACAGGTGCACGCGCAACAACGGCGCCTGCGCGGGATCAAATCCGCGGCGTTTGTCGGCCCGCCGATGGGCTTCTGTGCACGCGTCCTGTTGCGCCTTGGTCAGGCCGCTCAAATCGTCCGTCTGCCACGGCAAGGTCGCGTTGCGTGTCACCAGTTGCCGCACCTCGCCGTCTTCACCGGTGACAAACACGGTGCGCAGCACGGCGTGACGGTCGATGGCGTGTTGCCAGGCCCGGCGAAAGGCCTGAACATCCAGCGAATTCAGGGTGAACACCATCTGGGTGACGTAGGCCTCGGCGGCGCGGGCGCTGTGATACAGCATGCCCTGTTGCATGGCCGTGGCCGGATACAGGTCTTCAATGTCGTATCGGCGCTGCCATTGGCGCAGCGATTCGGCGTCGATCCGGGCCAGGGGGAAATCGTCCGCTTGCGCTGCACTCTCTTCGCTGCTCAGGCAATGCGCGGTGATGTCCAGCAAGGCCGCGTGAAAATGTTCCAGCAATCGCTCGGCTTCTGCGTCGGACAGGCGCTGGCGCGCGTAGTCCAGGTTGAAACGCAGGCAACCGCCGTCCACCGCGCCGTTGAGGTTGACCGGATTCTCCGCAATGCGACGTGGACTGACCAACGCACCAATCTCCGCGTTGCACGGGGCAAATCCATCGCCGCCCTGCCCCGTTTGATTGAATTGGCCCAGGTAATTGAACAGCACATCGGCCGGTGCGTTGTGTGCCAAAGCTTCATCGCCGTGCAGATGTTTCAACACGCCATGGCCGACGCCGAGATCGGGCACCGCGCGGTGCGCCGATTTGATGGCTTCAATGAGCGCGGCCGGTTCGGCGCTGCTGCTGTGCAACAACAGCGGATACAAAGCCGTGAACCAGCCCACCGTTTGACTCAAGTCCAGCCCGGAATGCATCGCTTCGCGGCCGTGGCTTTCCATTTCAATGCGGATTTGCCTTTGTCCGGTGAGTCGGTGCACCGCCAGCCACAGCGCGGCCAGCAACAGCTCATTGATGCGGGTGCGGTGCGCCGCCTGGGCATCGATCAATAAAGACTGCGTTTGTCTGGCATCCAGTGCACAGTGCACATGGCCCCAGCCCTGCCCGCCGCCCTGCGTCTGCAGTTCACCTGCGGGGACCTCTGCCGCATGCCAGTGTGCCCGCTGTGCCAGACATCGCTTGGCCGCCTCTGCGCTGTTGAGCCATTGGCCCCAGGCCTGATAGCTGGCGCTGGGGTTGGGCCAGTGCAGCGATTCACCGCGTTGCATGCGTCGGTGCATGCGCTGTAAATCGTCCAGCAGAATGCGCCAGGACACCCCGTCGATAAGCAGATGATGGACGCTGATGAGCAGTGCATGGCCACCCGTGGCATCGCGCACGTGGGCCACCCGCAACATAGGCCCATTGGCCAGATCCAGTGAGGCGTGCAAGGCCGTGGCCTGTTCAGCCAGCCCGGCAAAGTCCACGCCGTCGCACTGGATGTGCGCCATGATGTCATCCAGCATGGCCTCGTCGATGTTGGCGTGATGGGCCTGCCAGTTGCCGGCGGCGTCCTGTTGAAAACGCAGGCGCAAGGCCGCGTGGCGCCGCAACAAGGCCTCTGTGCAGCGGCGCAGCGCGTCCGCGTCCAGATCGGCCGGGATGTGCACCATCACCGCCTGATTGAAATGGTGCGGGTCCACCGACTGCGCAAAAAAGCGCCGCTGGATGGGCAACAACGGCGCTGCGCCGCTGATCTCGTCCTGCGTTTGTGCCGTGTCCTGACACCCCACCAGCGGCGCCAGGGCGCGAATGCTTTGCTGTTCAAACAACTGGTTGACGGTGAAAGCCAGGCCCGCATCGCGCGCCCTCGCCACCGCCTGAATGGACAAGATGGAGTCGCCGCCCAGGGCGAAAAAATCCGCTTTTGGATCGACCTCGTTCACCGGCACATTCAATAAATCCGCCCAGATCTGTTGCAAGGCCTGTTCTGTGGCACGCAGATTCGGCGCCGGCGCCTCATCCGCTGTTTCATGGATTGCGGCTTTGGCCAGTGCGTCGCGATCGATGTCACCGGTGGATGTCAATGGCCAGTCGTCCCGCTGTTGCACGTGCAAGGGCACGTGACTCACCGGCCATTCAGCCAGGATTCTGGCTTTGAGCGCGTCCAGGTCGCAGCCGGTCGCGTTGTTCACAACACTGAAATGCAGGTGTACGGCGCTGCGCGCCGCGTTGGGCCAGGCCGCGCAGGCATCGATGTCTGTTTCGCTCGTCAACAGGGCCTCCAGCCAGGCGCCGATGACCGGCTGCCCGTGGCGCTGAAACAGCGCCGCGGATTGACCAAGTCTGCGCACGTCTCCATTGGCCAGGGTTTGGCCCAATGCACCGCTGTGCAGGCATTCACCGGCGTGCTCGCTGGGCCAGTTCACCGCGACGGCCGGCAACGCATGCCATTCACCGTTGTGCCAGCCGCGCAGTGGCGCGTCGTCGCAGCGCAGCAACAGCTCGCCGACGGCGCCCACTGGCAGTGTCTGAGCGTGTGCATCGCACAGCCACAGGCTGCGACCCGGCAAGGCCGCGCCCACACAAGTGGGTGTTTGCGCCGCGTCCATTTCGAGCACATGTGTGATCAAAGGATCGTTGGGCCAGGACTGCAGCTGCAGCATCGCCCCCTCGCCCAACGGGCTGCGGCGCCAGGCCTCGAACAAACCGACACACAGCGCGTCGTGGCCACACAGTGCCACGTCCACGTGCACAGGCGCAGAAAAAGTCCAGGCAGGCAATGCTTTGCGCAATGGCCCCGGTTTCAGACACAGCAGACCCACGCCGTGATTTTGCAGCAGAGATTGAACCGCGTCAGAGTCCAGAGCGTCCTCGATAAAATACACCGCGCCGCCGTCGACCAATGCTGCCGCCAGTGTGAGTTGCAACCAGGTCTGAGGATCCACTGCATTCAGGGCCACACACAACGGCTTTTGGCCAAGGCGCAGGCGTTGGGCCAGACGCTGCAATCGCCGCGTCAGGGCCTGCCGTGAATACACCATCGCCGGCGCGTCGTCTGTGCTTCTGAGCAGCGCCGCCGCCATGCCCTGCGGTGGTTGCGGCAACGCCGATTCGTCCAGGTTTTGTGCGCGTTCCTCGATTTCTGTCAATGCATGCGCGCGCGGATTTTCCCCGTTCGGAACGCCGGGTTCAGTGGTCAACAACAGATCCAGCCGGGGCCAGTCCGCGTTCGCATCGGCGGTTTCATCGGCGCGCATCGGGCGCAACACAAAACCGGCTTTCAACACCGCCCAGGCCGCCACAGCGGCCGCACTGTGTGCGCTCAGCTGCAGGCCAATGCACGCCGTCTCTTCCGCTTGGGTGGGGCACTGCTGTTGCAGCCAGCGCGCCAGTCGATTGCTGCGCCGATCCAGGGCACGCCAGTCCACCGGACCATCGGTGCCCAGCAGGGCCAACGCATCGGCGTGTGATTGCGCACGAGACGACAAGGCCTGGTGCAGCGATTCGGGCGCGCTGCACGCCGTATCCGGCAGGCCTTGCGGATTCATCGCCCGCCAGTGCGCATTGATGGCTTCATCGTCCAGGATGGGTAAATCGACCATGCGCCGATCCGGGTCGGTGGCGATGCAGCCCAACAGGCGCTGCAAGCCGGAGGCCAGACCCTGCACGCGCTCTGCGCTGAACAAATCCGTGTTGTAGACAAATTCCAGAGCGATCTGCGCGTCGTTCTGCAACACCGAAACGTCCAGATCAAATTTCGCGTGCGGCGCTTCGTTGTCAATGCTGTGCATGCGCACGCCGGGCAAATCCACCGCGTAGCCGCTGTTGTTGTCCATGCTGAGCATGATCTGAAACAGCGGGTTATGTCGCTGGCTGCGCGGCGTGTTGAGCCGCTCCAGCAACTGTTCAAATGGCACGTCCTGATTGGACTGGGCTTGCAGGTTGACCCGGCGCACCTGTTGCAGGAATTCACTGAATGGCCGGGATTGATCGCATTCGGTGCGCAACACCAGGGTGTTGACGAAAAAACCGATCAGCCGCTCCAGGGTGGCGTGTCGGCGATTGGCCACTGCGGTGCCGATCACCCCATCGCTGCGCCCGGAATGGCGCGCCAGCAACAGGGCAAAGGCCGCGTGCACCACCATGAACAGCGTGCATTTGTGCGTCAATGCCAGCCGCTGCAATTGCGCGGAGGTTTCAGCGTCCAGGCTCACACCAATTCTTGCACCGCCATGCGTGGCCTGCGCCGGCCTGGGATAATCCAGCGGCACACCGTGCAACAACGGCAGATCGGCCAGCTGCGCGGCCCAGTACTCCAGCTGCGCCCGCAGGCCGTCGCTGTTCATCTGTTGGCGTTGCCAGATCGCGTAATCGGCGTATTGCAGCGGCAACGGCGGCAGTTCAATGTCTTCATGGGTCAACGCTGCGCGGTACAACTGCACAAATTCATCCACCAGCACTGCGATCGACCACCCGTCGCTGGCTATGTGCGGCATGTTGAACAGCAACACGCCCTGCTCCGCTGCGGTGCGCAAATACGACACCCGCAACATCACGTCATTGGCCAGATCAAATGGCCGCGCCGCGTCCGCGGCGATGGCGGCATCGATGCGTGCCTGCGCCGTGGGTGCATCCAGAGCAGACAAATCCTCACAAGCAATGCCGAAATCAAAGGTTTCACGCACGTGTTGCAGCGGGCCATCTGGCCCGGAAACAAACACGGTGCGCAACGTTTCATGGCGCTGGATGATGCGCCGGTAGGCATTTTCTGCGGCCGCCACGTCGAAATGGCCCGTGACGCGTAAAGCACCCGGGGTGTTGTAATGTGCGCTGCCGGATTCCAGCCGGTCGATGACCCACAGGCGTTGCTGCGCGGGCGACAGCGGTGCATCGCCTGAACGTGGCAGGGCCACGGGTCCGTCGGCTTCGGTCGCCTGTTGCCGCTGTTTCAGGTGCGCCAGCAACAGCTGTTTGTTGTCTTTCAACAGGCGCATGATCTCAGGGGTCATGGCGCCTTTGGGGGCTTCAATTTTCAGCGTGTCCTGTTCAGCCCGCAGTCGGATTTGACTGGCTTGCAGGGATTGCAGGATTTCAACGGCGGTCATATTTCGAAGTACTCCAGGTCGTCTGCAGGCGCGGCGGGTTCGCCCGCTTGGGTCGCTGCGCCCGCGTCGATGTGCGCAGCCAGCGAGGCCAGATCGTCCATCTCAAACACGCTTTCCATGTCCACGGTCTGTGCAAAGGCCTGCTCAATGCGGGTGATCAGTTTGACCGCCAGCAGAGAATGCCCGCCCAGCACAAAAAAGCGGCTGTCCAGGCCAATGGATGTGACTGGGCAGTCCAGAAGATCGGCCCAGATTTCCGCCAGCTTGATCGCGCTGGCCGTATCTGGCGTACGCACCGTCTCGGCATCCGGTGTCTGCAGTGGCAGCGCCGCGCGGTCGATCTTGCCGTTCGGTGTCAGCGGCCAGGCGGATAAACGCATGCAGCGCGCCGGCCGCATGTGCTCGGGCAATTGTAGGCGCAGTGCCTGTTGCAGCGACGCCTCCAGCTCGGCGGCATCCATGGGTGAGGTGCTGATGAAATAGCCGAGCAACTGCGCCTGGGTTTCACCCGCCGCGTGCACCCGCACCAGCGCATCGTCGACGCCGGGATGGGCGCGCATGCACTGCTCGATTTCTCCGCACTCAATGCGCTGGCCGCGCAATTTGATTTGCCCGTCACCCCGGCCGAGAAACACCAGCGACCCGTCAAAACGCCGACGCACCCGGTCGCCGGTGCGATACAGGCGTTCACTGTGGCCGTCAACGAACGTGTGTTCAATGAAGCGTTCGGCGGTCAACTCGGGACGATTCAGGTAACCCAATGCCACACCGTGGCCGGCCAGGTGCAACTCACCGACGCCGCCCAGCGGCGTCAAACGGCCGCGCGAATCCAGCACGTGCGCGCGCACGTTGGCGATCGGTGCACCGATGTGCACGGCACCGGTGCCCAATGGCGGTGAAACGGTGGCGCAAATGGTGTTTTCAGTCGGCCCATAGGCGTTGTGCACCGCGGCGATGTTCGCCCAGGCGTGCGCCAGTGAGGCGTCAAAGGCTTCGCCGGCAATGATCAGGCGTTGCAAGGCGTAGGCGCGGTCGGTGGGCACGCCCTGCAACACCGCCGGAGTCAGCGTCGCGTGGGTGATCCGTGCTGCGGCCATCTCATCGGCCAGACGCTCGGGGTCACGACGGCTGTTGGCGTCGCAGAAATACAGGCTCGCACCACTCAACAGCGCCATCATCCAGTCGGCGGTGGCGGCATCAAAACTGAACGAGGCGAACTGCAGCACACGTGAATCGTCGCGCAAGTGCCAGGCCCGGATCAGTGCCTGCGCTGTGTTGCAGGCGCCGCGATGGCTCAACAACGCGCCTTTCGGTTGTCCGGTGGATCCGGAGGTGTAGATCAAGTAGGCTGGATCTTCGGGCTCGAACCCCGTGTGTTGCGGGTTGTGTATCGGCGCGTCCTGCAGCGCGCGCAGCGTCTCCGGCGCATCCAGCGCAAGCACCCGACAGGCCGGCTCAGTCGTCAATGCACTGACAGCGGTGTGCGTGATCAGGCAGCGCGCCTGACAATCCTTGAGCATGAATTCGAGACGCGCGCGTGGATAATCCGGGTCCAGCGGCACATAGGCCGCGCCGGCCTTGAGCACGCCCAGCACGGCCACCAGCTGATCCACGCCGCGCGGCAGACACAGCGCCACGAGGTCGCCGCGGCCGACATCCAGTGCGTGCAAATGATGCGCGCATTGATTGGCGCGCCGGTTCAGCGCCGCGTACGCCAGCGTTTGTCCGCCGGCTTCCACCGCGGCGTGCGTTGGGGTGATTTCAACCTGACGTTCAAACAGCGCGTGCAGCCCGTGCGCGTCGTCCACGGCGCGCGCGGTGTCGTTGAAACGGTGCAGCAAGGCGTCCACTTCATCGACGGCCAGCAACGGCACATCAGCCACCCGCCGCCGGCCGGCGCTGAGTATTTCGGCCAGGCCCAGCACGGCGGTGCACAAGTGCTGCAACAGCTGCGCCACGCGCTCAGGTGAAAAGCAACCGCTGCGAGCGGTCAGTCGCAAGGTCAGCTGCGCATCGATCACCGCGGCCAGCACCGACAAATCGTAGTGACTGCCTTCATTGACGGCGAATTCATCGACCTGCCAGTCTGCGGCGCGGCGGCTGCTGAAGGTGTTTTGTTCAATCGGATAATTTTCAAACACCAGCAAACTTTCAAACAGGGGCTGATCCGGCCGGTGTCCGGCCAGTCGCTGCAATTCGGCCAATGACACGTGGCTGTGTTCATCGTTGCGCAGATGCGCGCTGTGCACCCGCCGCAGCCAGTTGTGCAGGGTGTCATCGGGGTCCACCTCTACTACAACCGGCACGGTGTTGATGTACAGGCCGACCCGCTGTTCCACCTGCGAGAGCTCCGCCGAACGGCCCGATACGGTGGTGCCAAACACCACCACATCCTGATCGCAATGACGCGACAGCAACAAAGCCCAGGCGGCCTGCAGCAAAGTGTTGACGGTCACCTGCGCGTGTTCCGCGGCGCGTTGAATGGCGGCCGTCTGTGCCGCATCCAGGGTGCGCTGTTCAGTGAGTTCTTCGCCGCCATCCGCCGCCCCGATGGCCAGCACACAGGCGTCATCCACGCGCGACAGTTGCGCACGCCAGTGCGCTTCTGTGGCCTGTGCATCGCGGCTCAACAGCCACTCAATGTGTTCACGTTGGCGCGGTGCCGGCGGCAAATGTGATTGTCGTCCTGCGCGCAAATCACGATATATGCGCTGAACTTCTGCCAACACATGTGAAAAGCTCCAACCGTCCAGAATCGCGTGGTGATTGGTGATCATCAGGGTCAAGCGCTGCTCTGCGCTTCGCCAGCAGTGCACACGCAGTAAAGGCGCCACTCGCGCATCGAATCCGCGCTGCAGATCGGCCGCGCAGTGCGTCTGCAGGTGCTCGGCCTGTTGCGATTCAGGCAGTTCAGAAATGTCCTCTTCGGTCCACGGCAAGTCCACCGCGTGCCGCACAATCTGCTGCATGGCGCCGAGATGGTTGGTGTCAAACGCGCTGCGCAGGGCGTCGTGGCGGTTGACCACCCGCTGCCAGGCTTCGCGCAGCAATGCGAGGTCAATGTCTCCTGACATGTGCAGCAGCAGCTGGCTGACGTAGGCGCTGCGCTCGCGTGCGCTGTGGTACAGCAATCCGGATTGCAGCGCCGTGGCCGGGTACACGTCTTCAATCGCAGCCAGTGCCTGCCAGCGCGCCAGATCGGTGTCGTTGGGTTCTGACAATGGAAAATCGGCCGAGCGCCATTCACGCGAGCGCGGGTCACTGGCGTGTGCAACCAGTTCGGCCACGGGGGTTTCAAACTGCGCGGCGAAATCGACCATCGCCTCGCGCTCAAACAGGGCCTCGGGCCAGTGCAACTGGAACCCCAGTACGCCGTTGAGAATGGCGCCGTTGAGACTCAGGGCGTGGGTCGGACGTCGCAAGGGACTGTGCGCCGGCCCGGTGTCGACATCGACGATCTGAATGGCTTCGCTGTGCGACCCAGCGGACGCCTCCAACTGGCCGTGGTAATTGAACAACAGTGGAGAGGATTTAAATTCATTGGGGCTGTGCATTTTCAACAGACCAAAGCCCAGGCCATGGTCCGGCACCGAATCCAGGCACTGTTGCACGCGTTCAAGCACGGCGTGCGGAGCAAAATCGCTGGCACTCAAATGCACCGGATACAGGGCGGTGAACCAGCCCACCGTCTGGCTTAAATCCACCTCACCCAAAATGTTGACCGTGTTTTCTCGGCTGTAGGCATCTGTCTTAGCAAAAATCCAGACGGGTGGATGGTCATAAACGCTAAACGCTTCTTCGGC
>JBNLBT010000038.1:0-28627 GCA_050303435.1 Marinicellaceae bacterium | reverse complement strand
GATCTTCGGCGCAGCCTTTGAATTCCATGGTCACCACGCATTCGGCGATCAATTCGGATGCGTTGATGCCAAAGATGTGCGCGCCCAGCAGTTCGTCGCTGTCGGCGTCGGCAATGATTTTCACCAGTCCGGTGGATTCGTTCATCGCCAGCGCGCGTCCGGTGGCGGCGTACGGGAATGTACCGACCTTGTAGTCCACACCGGCTTGTTTCAGTTGTTCTTCGGTTTGGCCCACCCAGGCGATTTCCGGTTCGGTGTAAATCACCCAGGGCACGGTGTTGAAGTCCGTGTGCCCGTGGCCTGTGACGATGCGTTCAATCACGGCAATGCCTTCTTCGGATGCTTTGTGCGCCAGCATCGGACCGCGCACCGCATCGCCGATCGCCCACACGCCGTCCACCGCGGTGCGGCACTCGTCGTTCACGTCAATCTGGCCGCGCTCGGTCAATTGCACGCCGCAATCCTCGCTCAGCAGACCGTCGGTGGCCGCGCGGCGACCCACCGCCACCAGCAATTTGTCGAAGGTGTCGGTGTGTTGCTCGCCGTTGTGCTCATACACCACTTCGACGCGGTCATTGACCACTTGGGCCGATTTGACGAAGGTCGACAGATGGATATTGAGTTTCTGTTTTTTGAATTCGCGCGCGGCCAGTTTGGCCAAGCCCTGGTCGGCGGCCGCGAGAAAGGTGTCCATGGCTTCGAAGATGGTCACTTCGGCGCCCAAGCGGCCCCACACGCTGCCCATTTCCAGGCCGATGACGCCGGCGCCGATGACGCCGAATTTTTCCGGCACCGCGGCGATGTCCAGCGCGCCGACGTTGTCGAGGATGTGTTCATTGTCGATGGTCACATTGGGAATGGACACCGGCACTGAGCCGCTGGCCAATACGATGTGTTGACCTTGCACAACGCGCACTTCGCCGTCGTGCGGGGTGACTTCCACGCGCTTGTCCTTGAGCAGGCGGCCGGTGCCGCACACCGATTCGATTTTGTTGGCTTTGAACAATTGCCCGATGCCGCCGGTGAGCTGTTTGACCACTTTGTCTTTGCGTTCGATCATGCGCGTCACGTCGATCGAAGGGTTCTCATAGCGAATGCCGTGGGTTTCAAACTGGTGCAGCATCTGTTCGTATTTGGCCGATGAATCGAGCAGCGCCTTGGACGGGATGCAGCCAACGTTCAGGCAAGTACCGCCCAAGGCGGGTTGGCCGTCTTTGCCGACAAAGGCGTCGATGCACAGCGTGTTCAGGCCCAGTTGCGCGGCGCGAATGGCCGCCACATAGCCGCCGGGGCCGCCGCCGATGACGATCACGTCGTATTGTTCACTCATGCCGGTCTCCTTATAAATTCAGTAACATGCGGGCGGGGTCTTCAAGGGCGTCCTTGATGGCCACCAGAAACAGCACCGCGTCTTTGCCGTCGATGATGCGGTGATCGTAGGTCAAGGCCAGATACATCATCGGCCGCACCACGATGTCGCCTTGCACGACCACCGGGCGTTCCTTGATGGCATGCATGCCCAGAATGGCGCTTTGCGGCATGTTCAGAATGGGCGTCGACATTAATGAGCCAAAGGTGCCGCCGTTGGTGATGGTGAAGGTGCCGCCCTGCAGGTCTTCCATGGCCAGCTTGCCCTGGTTGCCGGCGATGGCGTATTCACGAATCGCCGCGTCAATGTCGGCCAGGCTCATTGAGTCGGTGTTTTTCAGCACCGGGACCACCAGACCGCGTTCGGTGGCCACCGCGATGCCGATGTTCTGTTGTCGATGATAGACGATGTCACCGCCTTCCATGGAAGCGTTGACGACCGGGAATTTTTTCAGTGCCTCGGTGGCCGCGCGCACGAAGAATGACATCAGACCCAGCTTGACGCCGTGTTGCGCGACGAATTCTTCTTTGTATTTGCGGCGAATGTCCATCACCGCCTGCAGGTCAACTTCGTTGAATGAAGTCAACATGGCCGCGGTGGATTGCGCTTCCACCATGCGTTCGGCGATGCGCTGGCGCAGTCGTGACATGGGCACGCGCTCTTCCAGCGGGGTATTGGCCACCTGCATGGCGTCGGGTTTGGTGATGCGCCCGCCGCGGCCGCTGCCACTGACCTGGCTGGCGTCAATGCCGGTTTCCTGCATCACCCGGCGAGCCGAGGGGCTGGCGCTGCCGGTGTCCACCGCGTGACCCGCACCGCCACTGGCGCTTTGTGAGCCGGCGTTGGCGTTGGCGGCGGCTGGAGAATCTTCGCCCTGTGTGGCGGCGGGTTCAGTGTCGCCAGAAGATGTGTCTGCGTCGGCCGGAATCTCACCCGCTTCAAATACGCCCAGGACTTCTTCTGCGCCCACCGTGTCGCCGCTTTGTTTGCGGATGCTGAGCAGTTTGCCATCGGCCGGTGCGGGCACTTCCAGCACCACCTTGTCTGTTTCCAGATCGACCAGGTTTTCATCGCGTCGCACGTATTCTCCCGGTTTTTTGTGCCAGGTGGCGACGGTGGCGTCGGTGACGGATTCCGGCAAAACCGGCACTTTGACTTCAATGCTCATATCGGGTTGCTCCTGAGAAATGCATGGCTTTCATTCAAATTGGGTTCACACTATTCCGCATCAATGGCCGATCCATGTTCACCGCGGATCGCGTCTTCAAGCAGCTGCTGCTGTTCAATCACGTGCGCTTTGAGCGCACCCACGGCCGGTGAAGGCGAGTTTTTGCGGCCGGCGAAATGCAGCGGGAAGCGGTTGTTGATGCAGTGCTGTAAATGGTGTCTGATCTGGAACCAGGCGCCTTGATTGATGGGTTCTTCCTGGCACCAGACGATGTCTTTGAGGTTGGGGTAGGCATCGATTTGAGCGCTCAGACCGTTGCGCGGGAATGGATACAGCTGTTCCACGCGACACACCGCGATGCGGTGGTTATCCTCTGCGTCCAGTGCTTCGACCAGGTCGTAGTACACTTTGCCTGAGCACACGATCAGGCGTTGCACATCGGCCGCCTGACAGCGGCGGTCGCCGATCACGGTCTGAAACGTGCCTGTGCTCAGGCGTTCCAACGGCGACACCGCGGCTTTGTGTCTGAGCAGGGATTTTGGCGTCATCACGATCAGCGGTTTGCGCGCACGTCTGAGCATCTGGCGTCTGAGCATGTGAAACGTCTGCGCCGGTGTCGAGGGCATGCACACTTGCATGTTGTTCACCGCGCACAGCTGCAAATAACGTTCCAGGCGGGCCGAAGAGTGCTCCGGGCCCTGGCCTTCATAACCGTGCGGCAGAAACATCACCAGACCGCACAGGCGGCCCCATTTGGCTTCGCCCGAAGAAATGAACTGGTCAATCACCACCTGCGCGCCGTTGGCAAAATCGCCGAACTGGGCCTCCCAGAGGATCAGCGCGTTGGGTTCGGAGGTGGCGTAGCCGTATTCAAAACCCAGCACCGCTTCTTCGGACAGCACTGAATTGATGATGTCGATGCGGTTGTTCTCACCAACCAGTGTGGCCAGCGGGGTGTAGTATTCATTCACATCGAGGTTGTGCACCACCGCGTGGCGGTGGAAGAACGTGCCGCGCTGGGAATCCTGGCCGTCGATGCGGATCTGGTAACCGTCTTGCAGCAGACTGGCGTAGGCGAGGGATTCGGCGAAGCCCCAGTCCATGGGTTTTTCACCGCGCGCCATGGCGATGCGGTCCTGATTGATTTTTTGCACCCGCGGGTGCGGGGTGAGGTCGTCCGGCAAATCGGTGATGACCTGACCCAGATGTTGCACGGTTTCGGCCGCCAGAGTTGTGTCGACCTGCTCCAGCAGATCGGCGTCGATGTACGGGTGCCAGTCGACCGCGTATTTGTCGTTGTTGTGGGTGTCGCCGAATTTGACCACCGACTTGTTGTTGTCCAGCAGATCGCGGTAGTGGTCCACCAGACCGTTGGCATCGCTGGATTTGATCACGCCCTCGGCCAGCAGTTGTTCGGCGTAGGCCTGGCGCGCGGTCGGTTGTTTGCGAATCAGTTTGTACATGTGCGGCTGGGTGGCCGACGGTTCATCGGCCTCGTTGTGGCCATGGCGGCGATAGCACACCAGATCGATGACCACATCCTGACCGAACTGCTGCCGGTAGTCGGCGGCCACACCGGTGGCGAACACCACCGCTTCGGGGTCGTCGGCATTGACGTGGAAGATCGGCGCCTGGACCATTTTTGCCACTTCTGTGCAGTACAGCGAGGATTTTTTGTCCAACGCGTGGGTCATGGTGAAGCCGATCTGATTGTTGATGATGATGTGGATGGTGCCGCCGACGTCGTAGCCGTCCACCATGGCCATGTTGAACAGCTCCATCACCACGCCCTGGCCTTCGAACGCGGCGTCGCCGTGAATCAGCACCGGCACCACCGCGTTTTTGCTTTCGTCGCGGCGTCTGACCTGGCGCGCGCGGGCTGAACCGAGCACCACCGGGTCAATGATTTCCAGGTGCGACGGGTTGAACGCCAGCGCCAGGTGCACGTCGCCGCCGGCCGATGGCACGTCCGACGAATAGCCTTTGTGGTATTTCACGTCGCCGGAATTGATGTGGTCCAGGTCTTCGGAATTTGAACCCTCGAATTCATCGAACAGTTCAGAGGACGATTTGCCCAGGATGTTGACCAGCACGTTGAGTCGGCCGCGGTGGGCCATGCCAATCACCACTTCCTTGGTTTTTTGCGCGCCCAGCTGCTGGATCAATGCATTCAGCTGCGGAATCAGTGCGTCGCCACCTTCCAGTGAGAAACGCTTTTGCCCGACGTATTTGGTGTGCAGATAGCGCTCCAGCCCCTCGGCTTTGGTCAGGTCATAAAGAAACTGTTTTTTATCGCGCGCCGTGAATGGAAACGCGCCGGGGTGTTTTTCCAGGCGCTGTTGCAGCCATTCGCGTTTTTTGATGTCGACGATGTGCATGTATTCTACGCCGATGTGCTGGCAGTACACCGCTTCCAAGTGGGCGATGATGTCGCGCAGTTTCATTTGCGCCGGTGCCACCATGGAGCCGGTGTTGAATTCAAGCGCCAGATCGGCCTCGGTCAAACCGTGAAAATCCAGTGCCAGATCCGGTGTGTCCGGGCGTTTGGAATAATTCAACGGGTCAAGTTTGGCTTTCTGGTGACCGCGCACGCGGTAGGAGTTGATCAGGCGCAGCACGGCGGCCTGTTTTTTCTGGTGCAGCGCGTCGCCTTGCATCGGCGCCGCGGCCGCGGCCGGCAACTGCGCCGCCAGGCGGAAGCGTTCGATGATCGGCAGGTGTCGCACGTCTTCAGCCTCGCCTTTGAGTTGTTCAAAGGCCGTGCGCATGGGCGCATCCACGCTGTCGGGATCTGCCAGGAATTGGTCGTATTGGTACTCAAGCCAGGCCGCATTGGCACCAAAAAATGCGGCGGATTGCTGTTTTTCTTTAATCCAGTTGGCCAATGGATTTCTCTGTGATCAGATCAAAGGGCGTATTATATCGGATTTGGCCCACAATTTAAGCCTAAATTGCGATTAAATCCCCGTTCTCAAATAAACTGGACAGCACCCCTTCGGGCTCATCCAATGGGCGCAATTCAGCCACTTCAATGGGCGCATCGTGGCACAGCGAACGCGCCATTTGGGGCGCGCAGCGGAACGCCTCGCCGTTGACAAACAACAGCGCCGTCGCGTCGTCAAGCGCATGCCAGGCAAAGCGGCTGAAGGGGTTGCGTCGGGCCTGCCGGGCGTTGCGCTGTGGAGGCCTGTGCGGCCCTTCCAACATGCGGTAGTCGGTGACCATGCAGCCGAACACGCGCGCCAGTTCGGCATCGCTCAGCCCCTGAAGTTGGCCGATGAGCTGGCGCAGGGCGGCGATTTCATGCGCGCCGATGCGCCCGTCGGCTGAAATCTGTGGTTGGTCCTGGAAGCGCAGCGATTCATCCAGGGCGGCGCACTTCTGGTCGCACAAAGCCTGCAGCATTTCCGCCTGCGACGGCGCGCGCAGACCGATCGAACAGGTCATGCAGTCGTCGCTCATGGCGATGCCGTGGTGTGGAATTTCCGGCGGCAGATACAGCACGTCGCCGGGTTCCAGCACCGCGCAGTGTTGCCCCTGATAGTCAGCCAGAACTTCAAGTTCACCGCCTTGCACGTGTTGTGCATCGGCCAGCGGTGCGTCGTCGTAATGCCACTCGCGCCGTCCGCGCAATTGCACCAGAAACACGTCGTAGTGGTCGGTGTGGGCGCCCACTGAAGCGCCGCGCACGGCGCAACTGATCATCAGGTCGTCAAAGCGCCAGGGTTGAATGAATGGGAATTGGAGCAGCAGATCAGCGCTGCGCGGTCGCCATTTTTCAATGTCAGAGACCAGCAGGGTCGGGTGCGCATTCTCTGCGATCAATTCATCCCAGGCCGCCACGTCGTCGTAGACCGCGTCGAAGTGCACGCCGTCTTCGCTGTAGACAATGCGCGACTGCACCCCATCTTGCGCGGCCAGTGCGAACAATTCTTGGCGATCAGGCAAAGCGTCCAGATTCAGTGAAGTGCCGCGCAACAACAGCGGTTTCTGCTGCCAGTGCCTGGCAAGAAATTCGGCGGCGTCGAGCGCTTGACCCTCAAACACGTCGCGCGAGTTCTGCCGCCAGTCCGGTGTACTCGGCTGGGCTCAGGTTCAGCAGGGCCTGGCGGGCATTGTCCGGGATGTCGAGTTGAGCAATAAAGGCCTTGATCTCAGCGGCGGTGAGCTGTTTGCCGCGGGTCAACGCCTTCAATTGCTCGTACGGGTTTTCCAGCCCGTAGCGGCGCATCACGGTCTGGATCGGTTCGGCCAGCAAAGCCCAGTTGGCGTCCAGGTCAGCGGCCATGGCCGCGGCGTTGGCCTGCAGCTTGTCCAGGCCTTTGAGCAAGGACAGCTGGGCGATCAGGGTGTGTCCGAACGCGGTGCCCAGCGCCCGCAAGGCGGTGGAATCGGTCAGGTCGCGTTGCCAGCGGGATTGCGGCAGTTTTTCGGCCAGGTGGGCCAGCAAGGCATTGGCCAGGCCGAGGTTGCCTTCGGCGTTCTCAAAATCGATCGGGTTGACTTTGTGTGGCATGGTGGATGAGCCAACCTCACCGGCCACGGTTTTCTGCACAAAATAGCCGGTTGAAATGTAGCCCCAGACGTCGCGCGCCAGGTCCATGCACACGGTGTTGATGCGGATCTGCGCGTGCGCCAGTTCAGCGATGAAATCGTGCGGCTCGATCTGGGTGGTGTAATCCTGCAATTGCAGTTCGAGTTTGTCCATGAAGCGCGCCGCCACATCCGCCCAGTCGAGTTCGGGGTAGGCACACATGTGGGCATTGTAGTTGCCCACGGCGCCATTGATTTTACCCATCATCGGCACCTCGCACAGGCGATTGAGCTGCGCCGTCAGGCGCGCGGCCACGTTGGCCATTTCTTTGCCCAGGGTGGTCGGCGAGGCCGGTTGGCCATGGGTTTTGGACATCATCGGCAGATCCGCGTGGCGGTGTGCCAGCGTGCGCAGGCGCTCAATGATCTGCTCGCTGCGGGGCCGCAGGTGCTCGGCGCGCGCCTGAGTCAACATGCGCGCATAGGCCAAATTATTGATGTCTTCCGAAGTGCAGGCAAAATGCACAAACTCGCGCAACGGCTGCAGCTCCTGATGCCCCTGCATTTGTTCTTTTAAATAGTATTCAACCGCCTTGACGTCGTGATTGGTGGTGGCTTCAATGTTTTTCACGCGTTCGGCCGCGCTCAGATCAAAGCGATCGCCGATGCCCTTGAGAAACGCGCGCGCCTCGCTGCTCAATCCGGGCACCTCGGCAATGCCCATTTCCTCGCTGAGATGCATCAGCCATTCGATTTCGACCTGCAGTCGCAGTCGGATCAGGCCGTATTCACTGAACAGGCCATCCAGGGCTTCGGTTTTGCTGCGGTAGCGGCCATCCACTGAACTGATGGCGGTTAAAGGGGACAATTGCATGCGGCGGTATCGAATTTTTAAAACCGCAAAATTATAGACTTTTTTTCAATTTTTTACATTCGATTTATCTTTTCGCACGTATTATAATGTACCGATTTTTGATCTTGAACATCTTTCGTAAATGACCGATTACCGAATTGAAAAAGACAGCATGGGCGAGTTGCAAGTGCCTGCAGACGCGCTGTACGGCGCACAAACGCAACGTGCTGTGCAGAATTTTCCGATCAGCGGGCTGCGCATGCCAGGCGCATTCATTCACGCCCTGGGGTTGATTAAAGCCACCGCGGCGCAGGCCAACCAGCAACTCGGTCATCTGCCAGAAAGCGTCTGTGCAGCGATCTGCGAAGCCGCTGAGAAAGTGCGCTCCGGCGCTGTGGATGCGCATTTCCCCATCGACGTGTTTCAGACCGGTTCAGGCACTTCGTCAAACATGAACTGCAATGAAGTGATTGCGCACCTGGCCAGCACCGAGGCGCAAGCGGTGCACCCCAACGATCACGTCAACATGGGGCAAAGCAGCAACGATGTGGTGCCCACCGCGATCGCAGTCAGCGCGGCTTTGGCTGTGCATGAGCAATTGCTGCCGGCGCTCAGACACCTGGCCGACGTGTGCGAACACAAAGCCGTTGATCTGAACGACGTGGTGAAAACCGGCCGCACCCATTTGATGGACGCCATGCCGGTGACGTTTGCTCAGGAGCTCAACACCTGGGCCAGCACCGTGCGCACCCACATTGAACGGCTGGAATCGGCGCTTGAACGCGTTTCGCGTCTGCCGCAAGGCGGCACCGCGGTGGGCACCGGTGTGAACGCCGACCCACGCTTTGCTGAATTGTTCGCACAAATCCTGACGGCTTCCAGCGGGCACCCGTTCAGCGCGATGGAAAACAAATTTGATGGCATCAGCACCCAGGACAACATCGTTGAGTTGTCCGGCCAGTTGAAAACCACCGCCTGCGGATTGATGAAAATCTGCAACGACCTGCGCTGGATGAATTCCGGCCCGTTGGCCGGCATCGGTGAGATTGCCCTGCCGTCCCTGCAACCGGGCAGCAGCATCATGCCGGGCAAAGTGAACCCGGTGATCCCCGAGGCGGTCAGTATGGTGTGTGCCCAAGTGATCGGCAACGACGCCACCGTGGCGGTGGCCGGACAATCCGGCAATTTTCAGCTCAACGTGATGTTGCCGGTGATCGCATTGAACATCATCCAGAGCATCGAATTGCTGGCCAGCGGCGCTCGCGTGCTGGCAGACTCTGCAATCGAGGGCTTCGCGGTGATCCGTGAACAGGTTGAATCCAGCGTCGCCAAGAATCCGATTCTGGTGACCGCGCTGAACCCCATCATCGGTTACGAGCTGGGGGCGCGCATTGCCAAACAGGCGTACCGCGAAAAGCGGCCCATCCTGGAAGTGGCGAAAGAAAACACAGATCTTTCAGAGCAGGAATTGGCTGCTCTGTTGGATCCCATGAAACTCACAACCGGGGGAATAGGAGATTAATCTCATGTTGAAAACTTTGATCGCATTGACTGCATTGGTATTGTGTCTGCCCGTCCACGCCGCCAAAGAATGGCCGTCCTGGGGCGTCACCCAATCGCAGTTTGAAACCAGCGAGGGCGTGTCCCGTCTGCAGCAAATTGGCAAGGAGGCGCGCAAAAGCCGCCTGAAACTGACCATCACTGCACCGGAATCCTGGCACAGCAAAATTCGCCAGAGCCTCAATCTGGGCAACAAGGATGAGGTCAATGCGGTGTTCAGAGACACCGCGCTGCAGAGCATCGCCATCACCTCTGAACGCGACACCCAGTCGATCAGCGCGCCGCAGCAAAACAACACCACCTACACCGCCAGAAAACAGGTTGTGGTGGACAAGCCGGTGATCGACAGCGATGTGGAAAAACCGGATTTTGATGTGCAGGGCATCACCGATTATTCCAAGGACAACGACATTCTTAAAAATGAAATTGCCAACATGGAATTCAATCACCCGGTTGAAAAATCCAAGGTCAAAATCGTCAAGCAGAGTCCGGCGGAACAGACCACCGCCCCGGCGGCGCGCAACAGCAAAGAGTATTTGCAGCTCAAGTACGCCAACAATTCGGTGATCAACAACGCCATCGAATCCGCCAAACTGGTGGCCGGTGATGAATTGTTTGTCAAAGACGATGCGATCTTGGTGAAACGGCTGATTCACCGCGGGCGGTATAAATACTACTGGCTGCTCGATGGCATTGATCTGACGGCATCCGGGGTCAAACAGCGCGATGAAGACAGATACCGCATTGAGGCAGAATATCTGCAGGCTGAAGCCGAAACCACACCCAAAGCAGCCCCGACACGGGCCACCGCTTCAGTCAATGTGGGCAGCGATGCGGTGGTGCCGGCCTCGGCCCGGCCAACTCAACAGCCGGTGCCGGGCAACAACACCCCAGGTGGCTTGATGTGGATCTCGGCCAATGATTCGGATTATGAATCGCGTCGTGAAGTGGCGAAAAAATACGCCGCAGGCAAAGTCATTGAACGGTCAATGAAAGTGGAGGATCTGGAGCGCCGGGACAAGCTGTTTGTGAAAGATTCAACGGTGCTGGTGCGGCGCATCATCTCGCGCGGCGAATACACGTATTATTACTGGCTGGATGGCGACATCAATTTACAGGATCAGCGCATCAGCGGATCCGATGGCGTATACATGGTCGAAGAAGATTTCTGACGCGTCGCATCGGCGCAGCAACACATCAACCCGGCGCTCAGGCGCCGGGTTTTTTTTTGCCACAGCGCGCGCCTGCACACAGCGGTCAAGGCGGCTTGCCGGCGTCGAATGGGTGAATGACTTGTGACCCTTTCGAATCGGCCCGGCGGCGGGTATAATACACAGGCTGCGGTTGACTTGAAACCGCGTTCCTGGGACATGTCTTGATTTACCGCTATTCTCACATTCGACTGATTCGACTGGCCGGATTGATCATCTGGATCAGTTTGTGTGTGCCGCTGTTTTTTGCCTTGGCCAATCCCAACCGGGAAGCCTTCATTTATCTGGCGGCCCATGTGTTGTTTGGGTTGGGGTTTTGGCTGGTCACATCGAATTTCGGCCGCATGCGGCAGAGCATCAAGGTGTGGTCAACACTGATTTTTCTGATCACGGTGATTTTCATCATCAACCAGGTCACCGACAGCGCCATCGGTATTTTTTACGCCTTGATCATTTCCGTGTTGTTGCCCTGGCTGTTGTCGGTTCGCAAAGGCCTGATGCTGATGCTGTTTTACAACGTGCTGATCGGGGTGCAGTTCAAGTTTTTTGTGTCCAACGCCAGTGAAGTGCTGGTGCAATACCTGCTGTTTTTCGTGTACCTGGGCTTTTCGGTGTTTTCATTCATCATTTCCCTGGTGGCTTACCGGCAGCAGTACGCCAAGGAGGAACTGCGCCAGTTAAACACCGAGTTGCGTGCCACGCAGGTGTTGCTGACCGATTCATCGCGCATCAATGAACGCTTGCGCATTTCCAGGGAGCTGCACGATTTGATCGGCCACCATCTGACGGCGCTGACTTTGAACCTGGAAGCGGCCTCTCACATCACCGAAGGCAAGTCCAAGTCGTACGTGCAAAAAGCCCAGTCGATCGCCCGGCTGCTGTTGTCGGATGTGCGTGAAGTGGTCAGTCAATTCCGCAACTCCGGTACCCTGGATCTGGGTCTGGCGCTGCGCAAACTGTTGGAAGGCATTCCGGATCATAAAGTGCACAGCGACATACCGGATGATTTTCTGGTGGAAGACCCAAAACTGGCGCAGACCATTCTCAGGTGTACTCAGGAACTGATAACGAATACAATGAAACACGCCAAAGCCAACAATTTGTGGGTTTCGGCCGAGCGCGACCGCGATGAAATCAGGCTGTGGGTGCGCGATGACGGCGTGGGCATCAAGGATTTGAGCAAAGGCAATGGCCTGACTGGCATCGAAGAACGGGTGAAATACTACAACGGGCGGTTTGACATTGATTCCCAAAAGGGGTTGAGTGTGCGGCTGTCGTTTCCAATTTAGAGTGACTACAACATGAATGAAGCAACGCAAATCAAGGTGTTTCTGGTGGACGACCAGAATCTGGTTCGACAAGGGGTGAAATCCCTGTTGGAAATCGCGGAGGACATTGAAGTCATCGGTGAAGCCGACAACGGCACCAACGCGGTGTTGCAAATTCCGGAGCTCAAACCCGACGTGGTGTTGTTGGACATGCGCATGCCGGGCATGTCGGGTCTGGATGTGTTGCATGAACTGTCGCAAAGCAAGGAGCTGCCACCGACCATCATTCTGACCACCTTCGATGATGAAGAACTGATCCTGGCCGGGGTCAAAGCCGGCGCCAAGGGGTATTTGCTTAAAGACGTGCCGCTGGAGGAACTGGTGGACGGCATCAAACAGGTGGCGGCGGGCAAAACCATCGTGCGTCCGCAAATCACCAAACGCATGCTCGATGGCGTGAACGATCTGAAAAATGATTTCATGAGTTTCGATCGACCCGAACCATTGACCAACCGGGAAACGGAAATTCTGCGGTTGATGGCCGGTGGTTACAGCAACAAGGAAATCGCCAATTCAATCTTTGTCGCCGAAGGCACAGTTAAAAACCACGTTTCAAACATCTTGTCCAAGCTGGGCGTGCGCGATCGCACGCGCGCGGTTCTCAAGGCGCTGGAGCTGGGACTGATTTAGCATGCATGAGTACGAATTGAAATGCCGCACCCCGGAACGCTGGGTGCAGGTGGCCCTGTCCGATTTCGATGCATTTTTAAAAGACCACGCGGCCTGTGAGCGCAAAGCCGCTTCGCTGGCCATGTCCATGGTGCAGCACTACCCCGACAAGCCGGAATTGATTCGCGGCATGATTGATCTGGCCATGGAGGAAATGGCGCATTTTCGCGAAGTCATGAAAATCATGCTGGACAAGGGGCTGCAACAGGACAACGACGAGAAAGACCCCTACATCAACCAGTTGCTCAGACACGTGCGCCGTGGACACAAAAACTACCTGTTGGATCGCTTACTGATTTTCAGCATCGTGGAAAAACGCGGTCATGAACGGTTTCACATGGTCGGTGAGGCGCTGGGCGATGACAAGCTGGGTGATTTCTATCGCCGCCTGGCGCGCGCCGAGCATCGCCATTACACACTGTTCATGCGTCTGGCACACTGTTATTTTGAATCCAAAGAAATTCACTCGCGGCTGGAAGAACTGCTTGATATTGAAGCCGCCATTGTCAATAATTTGCCCTTTCGCGCGGCGGTGCACTGATGCCGCTGAATGCACTGCTTTCAGTGCTGGCGGGTCTGGCGGTGGCCATAGTCGTGATCGTTGCTCTGGAATTGGGCGGCGGGGCATTGTGGCTGCAATCGCGCGATGATTCCGTGGTGGCCGGGGACGCCCTGTTCTGGCTGCTGCAGGCGGCGGCCTGGTTTTCCGGCGCGTTGATGGGTGGCTTTGTGGCCGGTTTGACGCGCCTGTGGCCGCGCCGCAGCAGCGGTGTGATGCTGGGCGTGGCGCTCAGCGGTCTGTGGATACTGGCCGCGACTTCGCAGGCGCGGCCAATGTGGTTTATACTGGTGCCCGTGTTGGGTTTGGTTCCGTTCAGTTGGTTGGGTCATCGATTTGGGCAGTTTGTCAGAAAACAGCGTCGTCAATAAATACCTGCGCGAGTACGCCGAGGCAGAAGCCGCGTTGTTGCAACGGGTGGATCCGGATCTGCGTTGGCGACAGGTGGTGGTCATGCCGGTGTGCGATGAGGCGGACAACACCCTGGATGCGGTGTTCGCCGAGATGTCCGCGGCGGCCCATCAGGTCCTGGTGATTCTGGTGGTCAACCGGCCCGATGCGCATCCCAGCACCACCGTCTGGGCCAGTGGCAATGAACGCCTGATGCAGTCTCTCAAACGCCGCGCGGTGGCAAGCCAGACCGTGGCAGATCACATCGAGCTTTTGCAGTTCACCGGTCGGCCGTACAGCCATGTGATGCTGGTCGACCGCAATCAGCCCGGGCGGTTAATCGCCGCCGCTGAAGGCGTGGGCCTGGCACGCAAAGTGGGCTGTGACATGGCCTTGATGTTGATCAGCCGGGGGCGGATTGAATCGCCCTGGATCCATTCAGTGGACGCCGATGTGCAATTGCCGGGCAAATATTTTGATGTTGAAAAACCCGCGCGCGCGGCCGCGATCTCGCTGGCATTTGAACACGTGTGCAAAGACCCGGCGTTGCTCAATGTTCAGCGCCTGTACGATTTCAAGATCCATTATTTTCGATTGGGCATGGCGTATTGCGATTCGCAATACCGCTACATTCCATTGGGCAGCACATTGATCGTCAATCCGCTGGCCTATGCGCGTGTGCGCGGCGTGCCGCGTCGCAACGGCGGTGAGGATTTTTACCTGCTCAATAAGCTGGCCAAAATTGGCGCGGTGGCCATGCCGGAATATCCGGTGATGCGCATCCAGGCACGCTATTCCGATCGGGTGCCGTTCGGCACCGGGCCGGGCTTGTTGAAGATCAAACAGTCACTGGACGCCAACAAGACCATGGCCAGTTACAACCCCAAGATATTCATTGTGCTCAAATACTGGCACTACTGGCTGGAAAACCTGTGGGACAATGGCCTGACCAGTTTGCCCAACACCGCCGAGCTGCGCAAACT
The DNA here is from genome assembly GCA_050303435.1 of Marinicellaceae bacterium. Classification (GTDB taxonomy): domain Bacteria; phylum Pseudomonadota; class Gammaproteobacteria; order Xanthomonadales; family Marinicellaceae; genus JBNLBT01. The sequence continues at coordinate 14,004 of JBNLBT010000038.1, read as the reverse complement.
GTACCACCATTTCAAATTTGACAAGGTGATCAATAAAGTGGCGGTGCAGATTCGTGACGAGAAACGCTGGAAACAGTTCGTGCATGAATGGATGGATGCGTTTCGCTTACTGAAAGCGGTGAATTTCCTGGCCAAGACCTATCGGCCGGTGCCGCTGTCGAAACTGGTGGTGGATCCGGAGTTCTTTCGCATCGTGCAGGACAGCCACAGTTATTCACGTAAATTCCTGCTGAGTTTCATTCATAACCGACAAGTCAAACCGCAATCCTGAGGCCCGAATCCGGGCGCATTTAGTGTTAACAATTGTTGACAAACTGGCCCTGCCAAACGGCTATTTTACGTGCTATAGTGTCTCCGACATGAAGTCAAACATAACAATAAAAATTTGACCAGAACCACGGACGACTTACTCACACTATAGGGATGTATGCAGCGCAGTGACTGCGCTCGGGGAAATGCAGTGAGCAAGCTTCTGACCAAGGCTTGCTCGCTGTTCGGGATCTCAGGCGCACAGACGCGCCAGCAAGACCTGCCGGTCTAATTTTTCTACATGTTTACGACTTGATGACACCGAGTAATATGTGTCTTCGGATTGTCGAACACGCCGTTTGACAATCCATTTTTTTGCGGCCCTTCGCCGCGTTCTTCACGAACTGCAATCAGGCACCTGGCACGATCTGCTACAATTCGCATAGTTTTCATCAGCGCGTGCAGATTTTCATGAAAAAGAACTCTTACAGCGTCGGTCCTGCGGCCATGGTCACTGCGGCATTCGTTGGTCCGGGCACTGTCACGGCGTGCACATTGGCCGGCGCACAATTCGGGCACGCCTTGCTGTGGGCCTTGTTGTTTTCAGTGGTGACCTGCATGTTGTTGCAGGAGATGTCGGCCCGTCTGGGCGTTGCCGGACGCCTGGGGCTGGGCGAAGCCTTGCGGCAGCAGTTGCGTCACCCGGTGTTGCGCTGGACGGTGTTTACTCTGGTGACGGTGGCCATATTGATTGGCAATGGCGCTTATCAAGGCGGCAACATCACCGGTGCGGCGCTGGGCTTGCAGGCGCTCAGTCCAGCCTGGCTGGAAACACGACACGGTGCCTGGCTGATCGGTCTGGGGGCATTTGTGCTGCTGTTCGGGGGGTCGCATCGCTTGATTGAACGCGTGCTGATTGCTCTGGTGGTGTTGATGTCGGTGATATTTCTGGTGACTTTCTTTATGCTCAAGCCCGATCCGGTGACCCTGGCCAAGGGGTTTGTGCCGCGCGTGCCCGAGGGTGCCTGGCTCAGCGTGGTGGCCTTGATTGGCACCACTGTGGTGCCCTACAACCTGTTTCTGCATGCGTCGGCCGCGCGCCTCAAATGGCCTTCAGAACAGGGCTTGCCGGCCGCGCGTCGGGACATTGTGGTGTCCATTGGGCTCGGAGGCTTGCTGTCCATGGCCATTGTTTCGGTGGCGGCCACGGCGTTCTTTCAGCGCCAGATCGAAATCCGTTCGGCGCTTGACATGTCCATTCAACTGCAGCCTTTGCTGGGCGCCGGCGCGCCGGTGTTTCTCGGCATCGGACTGTTTGCCGCCGGACTGACCTCGGCGATCACTGCGCCACTGGCGGCGGCGCACGCGCTGTGCGGTTTGGCGGGCTGGTCGGTGGACATGCGTGCGGGGCGTTTTCGTCTGATCTGGGTGGCGGTGCTGTTGGTTGGGGTGGTGTTGGCCAGCCTCGGTCTGAAACCCATCCGGGTGATCTTTTTTGCGCAGATCGCCAACGGCGTTCTGTTGCCGCTGATGGCGGCTTTTCTGTTGTGGGTGATGAACACCCATGTGTTGCCGGCAAAGCATCGCAACCGCTGGTGGCACAATCTGGCCGGGGCCGCTGTGATTGCTGTGGCGCTGCTGCTGGGTGCGCGCAGTGTGGCTTCAGCGCTGGGCTGGCTGTCGTGAACTGCGCTGGAGGTTGGGGTCAATGAAACACATCGACATCAATTGCGATCTGGGTGAAGGCTATGGGCGTTACACCGCTGCGCGCGATGCGGACATCATGCCACACATTTCTTCCTGCAACATCGCCTGTGGCTATCACGCCGGCGATGCCCTGGTGATGCATGAAACCGTGCGATTGGCCCTGCAACACGGCGTGGCCATCGGCGCGCACCCGGCGTACCCGGATTTGCAGGGATTCGGGCGCCGTTCCATGGCGCTCACTGAAGACGAATTGACGGCCATGCTGTGGCATCAACTGGGCGGGTTGCAGGCCATGGTGCACACTCAGGGGGGGCGTTTACAGCACATTAAACTGCACGGCGCGCTGTACAACGACGCCATGCGCGATGAGGGCCTGGCCGCAACGGTGGCGCAGGCGGTGAAACGCTTTGATGCCAGCTTATGCGTGGTCGGTCTGCCGGCATCGGCCCTGCAGCGGGCCTGCACCAAGGCCGGCCTGAAGTATGTGCGTGAAGCCTTTGCCGACCGCAATTACGCGGCCGACGGCGCGCTGTTGCCGCGCAGCGATGCGCGCGCGGTGTTGCGCGATGCGGATCGCATCATTCAGCGCCTGTTGCACTGGATCGAATCCGCTGGCATAGAAGACGTCAACGGTCAGCCTTTGACTCAGGGTTTTGACACCGTGTGTGTGCACGGCGATCACCCGGGTTCGGAGGCGCTGGTGGCGCGCCTTGCGGGCGCGCTGAAGTCGGCCGGCGTGGCGCTGCGCAGCGTGGCCACAGAAGATCTGCGGTGAATTGGCGATTGTCCCGCTACGGCGAACGCGCCCTGAGCGTGGTGTGGGCCGATCAATCGCTGGAGCAAACAGTCTGGGCAGAACAGCACAGCGCAGCACGAATGCACGCGCTGTGCACGCATTTGCGCGCTGAGTTGGGGCACCGTCTGGAAGACGCCGTGCCCGGCGTGCGGCACCTGACGCTGGTGTTGCGAACCGCACCACAGGACTGGCCTGCGCTGGAACAGCGGGTGCTGGCTGGACTGCACACGGCCGGCCATGCATCAACGCCCGCGGCAACGCTGCGATTGCCCGTGTGTTACGACCCGGCGCTTGGCAACGATCTGGCCGCGGTGTGTGTGCACACGGGGTTGACGGTTGAACAGATCATTGCCCGTCACTGCGCCGCCGAATACACGGTGTTGATGTTGGGATTTCTGCCAGGTTTTGCCTATCTGGGCGGATTGCCCGAGGCGCTGCACACGCCGCGCAAGGCCACGCCAGCGCTCAAGGTGCCAGCCGGCAGTGTGGCCATTGCCCATGGGCAATGCGCGGTTTATCCACTGGATTCACCGGGGGGCTGGCATGTGTTGGGGCACACGTCGGTGCCCATGCTGGATTGGACGCGCGCGCAATTGACCACCCTGCAACCGTGCATGCGGGTGCGTTTTGAAGCGGTGGATCTGGAAAGACATCGGTCATGGCTGGATGGGCCGCGCGCGTGAGTTTTGAAGTCCTCAAGGCCGGTGTGCTGGACACCATACAGGACGCCGGACGCACCGGTCACCGTCACCTGGGGGTGCCGGTGAGTGGCTGCATGGATCTTAACGCCATGCACCAGGCCAATCGGCTGGTGGGCAATCCGCTCGATGCGGCGGTTCTGGAAATCACCCTGCAGGGACCCACCCTGCGCAGTCACTGCAGCGCATCGCTGGCGGTGTGCGGTGCGCAGTGCGAGGTTCGCGTGAATGGTCGGCTGCACGCCGATCACGCAACCATCGATGCGGTGCCAGGGGATGAAATCCAGCTGGGCGCCTTGCGCCGGGGTGCGCGGGCCTGTGTGGCCGTCGCCGGGGGATTCGACATTGATCCGGTGTTGGGCAGTTGTTCCACCCTTTTGCTGGCCGCTCAGGGCGGATTGCACGGCCGGGCACTGATGCGCGGGGATCTGTTGCCTGTGCTTCGACCCGCTTGTGTGCCATCGTCGCACACACTGCCGTGGCACAATCTGCGCGATGCGGCGACGCAATTGCTGATTGTGCACACCCGGCCGGGCCCGGACAGCGCGGTTTTACCGGCCTCGCTGTTGCGGCAATTTTTCAATCAGACCTTTCGCATTGAGGCCGATTCCAATCGCATGGGCTATCGATTGCAGTCCATCGAGCTGCAACATCGCGCGCCGCAGGTGGACAGCGCTTGCCTGTTGCCTGGCACAGTGCAGCTGACGCCTTCAGGGCAATGCATACTGGCCATGCGCGATGCGCAAACCACCGGCGGTTATCCACGTTTGGCGGTGGTTGACGACGCCGATGTGAATCTGCTGGGTCAGGCGCGTGCGGGCGATTCTTTGCGATTTTTCAGGGTGAGTTGATGCATTTTACTGACTACGAAGCCGCCTTTCCCAGTGCACGTACAGCGGTTGGCGATGCGACCATTCGCAGCCGTGCCGAAGATTTCATTGTGCATGAAGTGCTGCCGATGTCATTCACCGGTCACGGCGAACACTGGTGGCTGTGGGTGGAAAAGGCCGGACAAAACACGGAATGGGTGGCCGGGCAATTGGCGCGCATCGTCGGGGTGCCCCGACGCGCGGTGTCAACGGCCGGATTGAAAGACCGCAACGCCGTGACAAGGCAATGGTTCAGTGTGCAACTGCCCAGCGTGCGCGAAGCGGCGCTGGTGCAGTCGCAGTTGCCCGAGGGGGTGCGCCTGCTGGAATCCCATTGGCACCACAAAAAACTGCGCACCGGTCAACACAGCGGCAATCGCTTTGCTTTGACCTTGCGTGAATACACCGGCAGTGCGGAGGCCCTGGAAGCCGCTTTCGCTGATGTGTGTGCTCGCGGTGTGCCCAATTATTTTGGTCCGCAGCGTTTTGGCCACGGTCTGCAGAATCTGCACCGGGTGGAACGCTGGTTCAAGGGTGAATTGGCCGTCAGGAAACGCGCTCAACGCGGGCTGTTGATTTCTTCTGCGCGCAGCTGGTTGTTCAATGGCGTGCTGGCCGAACGGGTCAGGAAAAATCTTTGGGATTGTGCATTGGATGGCGACGTCTTGCAGCTGGATGGCACCCGCTCCTGGTTTGTGGAGAACCCGGATGCCGAGATTCATGCGCGCATCAAGGCCCAGGATCTGCACCCCACTGGCCCACTCTACGGCACATCTGATCCCGCTTGCAGCGGGGCCGTGAAAGAGATGGAAGAAGCCGTGTGTGCTGCGCAGCCGCATTGGCTGGAAGGCCTGCGTGCCCAGCGCGCGCAGACGGCGCGGCGTGCCTTGCGTGCGCCGGTGCGCGACGCGGCGCTGAGTTGGCACGATGCCCACACGCCGCTATTGCAGTTCACCTTGCCCCCCGGTGCCTACGCCACCGCGGTGTTGCATGAGCTGGTGCGACTCAGCGACGCGTCATTGGCGGCCGCCGAGGGGACCTGAATAGCGCATCGCCACATTGCTGCGAGCGTAAATGGCGCCATAGCGGCGCATAATCTCCGCGTCGTGGGCAAATCCATTTTTAAGATACAAATGAATCGCCGCTTCGCATTTTTTGCTGGTCAATAGGAACAGGGTCTCAATCGGCAGTTTGCTGCAATCGTCCAGCACCCGGTGCAACAGGTGTTCGCCGATTTTTAGTCCCCGGGCCTTTGCCAGCACGCCCATTTTGGTCAATTCAAACACGCCCGGTTCAATGCATTTCACCGCACAAGTGCCCAACACGCCCAAGTCGCGGTGCTTGGCAAACCAAATGTGTCCGCCTTCATCGATGATGTTTTTTTGCGGGTTTTCAAGCACCGCCCGGTCGTGGGCTTCAAGTACAAACATGTCTTCGATCCATTCACTGTTGATGCGGCAGAAATGTGCCGCCAGATCGTCCGAAAATGGAATGATTTCAATGGCCTCGGGTGTTTTCATGGTGGTGCTCCAGGGTGCGTTGTAACAAGGATTTGCGGCTCATGGCCTGTTCAAATCGTCGGATGGCCTGATAAAAATCAACGCCGGTTTCCTCACACAGGGCGGTGGCGGCCGCGCGCACCGAGGTCCAGACCGATTGCATGCGGCGAATTTCTTCGCGTCCGCGCTCAGTCAAGGCCAGGATTTTTCTGCGCTGGTCGTTTTCATCCACCTGCCAGCGGATGTATCCGCGTTGGTGCAGTTGCTTGCTGAACTGACTGATCGCGGGTTGCGACAGCCCCAGGGCTGCCGCTGCCTGCACCACGGATATGTGTTCACGTTCACTGAGCAATGCCATCAGGGTGAACCATTTGGGTTGCAGATCGATGCCCAGTTGCTGATAGATTTGAGCGGCTTCCTGCAGCATCAGATCGCTCAGGCGTTTCAGGCGGCTGCCCAGGGCCAGTTCGGCGAGTTGGTCAAGAAAATCGGTGTTGATGGGGCGCTCCTCGGTTTAATATAAATAATTATATAAATGATTATGTAAATGTCAAGACTCGATGACAATAACCTCACATCAATCGATCGGAAGGGCGCAGCCAAGTTCAGGTTGCACCCGATTCAACCCTCGGTTTCATGCCCTGACACCGCGAAATTGCATGCTGTACAGCGCTGTTGTCCAGTTGTCAAAACCCCGAGACTCGTGTCATCATAGGCGCATTCAACACAGGGGGTGCGGCATGTCTGCCATTCAATCCATGATCGATCACTGGTTCCGCAGCGGTGCCATCAAACGCGAGGATTACCTCGCGGCGCTTGAACAGTCCGGAGCCCGGCCAACGCGCCTGCAATGGCGCGCCATGCTCAACGCGGTGTTGCTGGTGGGTGCGGTGTTGCTGCTGACCAGCGCGCTGATTTTCTTTTTTGCCTACAACTGGGCCGACATGCATCGCCTGAGCAAACTGGCGGTGGCGCAGGCCGCGTTGTTGAGTTGCAGTGTGTTGTACATGCTCTTTTGGCGTCGGCCCTGGCCGGCGAAGGCCACTTTATTGGGCATGAGTGTGTTGCTGGGGGCCTGGATGGCCCTGTACGGACAAATTTATCAGACCGGTGTGGACCCCTGGCAGTTGTTTGCCTTTTGGGGACTGCTGATCACGCCCTGGGCACTGGTCAGCCGTTCGGCACTGGTGTGGGCTTTGTGGTGGTTGCTGTTGAACACCGCTGCCGTGCTGTATATGCAGGTGTCGCGTGGATTTCTGCCGTTGTGGTTCCGTTCCGATGGCACTTTGTGGGTGAGTTTTGGCTTGAATGCCTGCATGGCCGTGTTCTTTGCCCTGATGCATCACTGGCGACATAGGTGGCCCTGGTCATTGCGCGGCAGAGAGTTGTTGAAGCTGAGTCTGATGGCTTGTGGCGTTGTGCTCAGCTGGTTGGCCATTCACTGGATATTTGACAACGACAAAGCCGGTGCCTCGGCGCTTTTGGCTTATCTGTTGTTCATGGCTGGCGGGTATTGGTTGTTTTATTTACGTTGGCGCGATCTGTTGATGTCTTCGGCTTGGGTGCTGAGTTTGATTGTGGTTGGACTGTTTGTCCTGATTGAATTCATGCAGGATCATTTGGAGAGTTTTGGCTTGTTGTTGCTGGCCATTTATCTGGTGGCCAGTTCGGTGATGGCCGGGCGCTGGCTGATGCGATTGCATGGGCACAGGCACGGTGGCGACGCAGCGGATGAACAGGCACTCGATGCGCCGCACGGGGCGTTGTGGGAGCGCTTGTCGGTCGCTCGACTGGTGCACGGAGAACGGCCCGAAAATGCCGCACAGGACACCCCCATGGCGGTGCGCATATTGCTGGGTTTTTCCGGCTGGCTGGCTTCGCTGCTGTTGTTGGCATTCATTGGCGTGGTGTTCACCCAATTGCTGCGCTCAGACAGCGCCGGTCTGTTGGCCACGCTGGCGCTGTTGGCCAATGGCGGGGCCTGGTTGATGCTGTCGCAGGGCCGCCGCAACGAATTCATCGCGCAATCGGCATTGGCCGTCAGTCTGTGCGGGCAATTGATGATGAGCTGGGCCTTGTTTCATTTGAGCGACTGGGCTCAGGGCCTGATGGTGATGTTCCTGTACCAGGCGGCACTGGCTTTGCTCATGCCGCATTTTGTTCACCGCGTGGCATCGGCGGCATTTGCAGTCCTTAGCTTGAGTTTTTCCTTGAGTGAGACCGGTGTGCATGTGTTTGTGCCGGTCGGGGTTTCGGCCGCGCTGGTGTGGTTGTGGCTGAACCCGCAGCGCTGGTTGGAAAAACAGCGCATCTGGCGACCGGTGGCCTACGGTCTGATGCTGGGGTTGTTGGCCATGAATCTGTTTTACTTTACTTTGCGTGCAGAGTTTCGCCATTTGTTGTCTGCAAACGACGCCTGGCTGGTGCGCCACGCCCCATTGCTGGCATCGATCCTGTTTGCCGCGGTGCTGTTGTACTTGGTGTGGCGGCTGTTGCAGCAATTGGGCTTGGCACGGCAGTCGGCGCGCAGTGGCATGGTGTTGCTGGCCGTAGCGGCCTTGTCGGTGATGGGCTTCTGGGTGGCCGGCAGCAACGGCGCCATGATCGTGACGCTGTTGGGGTTTTACTTGCGTCACTGGACGTTTTTTGCCCTGGGCGTTTTGTCCTGGCTGTTGGCCGTGGGCTGGTTTTATTACACACTGCAATGGACTTTGCTGGACAAGTCCTTTTTGCTGGCCGGTATGGGCTTGTTGTGGCTGGCCATCCATCTGTGGCTGCGTCGCGGCGTCGAGGCCGATGTGGACGCGCCTGACGGCGACGTGTTTTCGGACGATGCACGCGCGCTGCCGGGCTCAGCCCGCTGGATCGCACTGTTGACCCTGTTGTTGGCCATTGCGGCGGTGAATTTTTCCACATACAAAAAAGAGAAGTTGCTTGAATCCGGGCAGTTGGTGCTGTTGCGTCTGGCGCCGGTCGATCCACGTTCCATGATGCAGGGGGATTACATGCGTCTGCGCTACGCACTCGGCAATGAAATTCTGCGCGGGGTCAAGGGGCGAGAAGACCGGGACGGTTTTTTGCGTCTGAATCTGAACGATGCGCAGGTGGCCTCACTGGACGCCCTGCTGAGCGAGGCCGAAGCGGTGCAGCCGACGCAGGCGTTGATGCGCTACCGGGTGCGCAACGGCCGTGTGCGGCTGGCCAGCGATGGCTATTATTTCCAGGAAGGCCGCGCGCGGCATTTCGACGCCGCACAATACGGTGCATTTCGCGTGTCGACCGACGGAGAGGCCTTGCTGGTTAATCTGTACGACGAAAATTTACAGCCGCTGGATGTGCGCTGACGCTGCGTACCGGCGACGCGAGCAATGTGGCATTGAATGGCTGGCTTGGCGCGCCGCTTTTCTCTGCTATAATCGCTTCCCATGAGTAAAAAAGCGTTGCCCTGGTTGGCTGTTCTGCTGCTCGCAGCGGTGCTTGGATTCGGTTGGATGCAGGCGCATTCATCGGTGCGCAAGTCAGTGGATTTTTCGCAACAGGCCTTCACCGGCTCGGACAGTTGCCGCGAATGCCATGAAGAACGCCACGCATCCTGGCACGACACCTACCACCGCAGCATGACCCAGGCGGCCAACGCGCAAACCGTGCGCGGCGATTTCAATGGCGAGGCGCACACCTATTGGGGCTACACCATTCGGCCTGTGCAGGAAGAGGGGCGCTACTATTTTGACTACTACCAGCCCGGCAGCGAGGCCTTGCTGCAACGCCTGGAAATCACGCGCACCGTGGGTTCCCGACGCTATCAGCAATACCTGGCTCAGACCAATGAAACCGACGGCAACTTTTATCGACTGGAAATGTTGTGGCACATTGAAGACGCGCGCTGGGTGCATTTGAACGGCGCGTTTTTGGGTTCGGATGCGCAGTCGTTTGATTCACACACCGCCATCTGGAACCAGAATTGCATTTTCTGTCACAACACCGGCATCACGCCGGGCATGAACAACTACGATGAAATCGTCGACAAGGCCCGCCGCGGCGAACCCTATGATCTGCAGAAGGATTCAATGTTTGATTCCCACGTGGCCGAATTGGGCATCGCGTGTGAATCCTGCCATGCGGCGGGCGAATACCACCTGCAAGTCAGCGATCAGCTGTTCCGAAAATATTACATGCATTTCACCGACAGCGCCGACAACAGCATCGTCAACCCGTCGCGTCTGAGCCAGCAGCGTTCACTGGATGTGTGTGGCCAGTGTCACGGACAACGCACCCCAAAAACTTTGGCGCTGGCGCGCACCTGGATGGAAGACGGACCCACCTATCGACCGGGCGACCTGTTGCAAATGCACGTCAATCCGGTGTTGCGGGAGTCGCAATTGCCGACCCAGAAAACCGACCTGTTTGCCAGCCGTTTCTGGGCCGACGGCACGCCACGGCTGACCGCGTACGAATACCAGGGCATTCTGATGTCGGCGTGTCGTCAGGATGAGCGGCTGACCTGCATGTCCTGTCACGACATGCATGGCGGCGATGTCAACGGCATGTTGGAACCGACAATGCGCAGCAACGCCGGCTGCGTCGAATGCCACGCCGCACTGGTGGCCGATCCAACGCCACACACCGGTCATGCAGCCGATTCAAGCGGTTCATTGTGCTACGACTGCCACATGCCGAAGATGACTTACGGCATCATGACCTTCCACCGCAATCATAAAATAGAATCGCCCGATCCGGTGTTGGAATTTGCCATCGACAAACCCAACGCCTGCGTCAATTGTCATGTGGACCGGTCGGCCGAATGGGTGGTGCAGGCCAGCGCTGAATTGTGGCCCGGTTCGGTGGAAGTGACCGAGGGATATTCCACCGCGGTGCAATCCCTGCAGTCCTTGCATTCCGGAGACCCCGTTGAGCGCGGCATTGCGGCTTACCACATGGGTCTGGACGATGCGGCTCTGCCTTTGGGGCGGCGTCAATTTCTGATCCCGCATCTGCTTTACGCGATGAGCGATGATTACCCCGGCATCCGCCGCTTTGCCCACCGCAGTCTGACGACGATTGTGGATCACCTGGCGACAAACGACGCGTCGCTGCGCGGATTTCAGGCCGCCTTGTTGCCGTTTGATTTCATTGCCGACGCCGAAGCGCGTGAACAGGTGCTGTCTGTGGCTCAAGCGCGTCTGGATGCACTGGATGTGTCCAACTGGCCTGCGCCGCCGACCGGCGCCCTGATGGGGGCGGATTATCGATTGCAGCGCGAGACTCTTGAGCGTCTGCGTGCAGAAGCCCACGCCTCGAACAAGGCCATTGACATCGGTGAGTGAATCGCGCCAAAAGCCGTGGAAATAATCCTCAAGGCGCAGCCTGGGTTTATTTGGGCAAATGATTCAGCGGGTTGACCGGTTGGCCGTTTTTACGGATTTCAAAATGCAGGTTGTTGAAGTTGGTGCCGGTTGAACCCAGCTCTGCGATCGTTTGTCCTTTTTTGACGCTTTCGCCTTCCTGCACCAGCCGCACTTTGTTGTGGCCGTAGGCGCTCAGATAGGCGTCGTTGTGCTTGATGATGATCAGTTCACCGTAACCCAGCAGTCCATTGCCGCTGTACACCACCACGCCCGCTTCCGCAGCGCCGATGCTGCTGCCCTCCTTGCCGTCAATGGAGATGCCTTTGCGCGCCGGGTTGCTGGGCAGAAAGGTGGACAACAGTTTGCCGCGGATCGGCCATTGCCATTTTAATGTCCGCTCGCTGGAATCGGGCAAAGTCGGATTGACCACGGTTTTGGGGGGTGTGCGCTGTGGGTTCTCAGCGGGTTGATCGGTTTTCGCCACAGGCTTTTGTGTGGGAGTTTTTTGCGGGTTTTGCTGCGGCGGCTTTTGCGTTGAGGTCGATTTGACCGTGATGCTTGGGTTGGACTGGTAGGGGCGCGTCTGGACATCGCCGCGTTCGCTGGATTGGGTTTTCGAAGCCCGCGTGGCCGCAGGCGGCAGCTCGCCAGTCAGCTTCAGCCGCTGACCCGGATAGATGGTGTAGGGCTTGGGGATGCCATTGAGTTGCGCGATCCGCCGGTAGTCCAGCTGGTGGCGAAAGCCGATGGAATACAGGGTGTCGCCCTTGCGCACGGTGATTTGAGCGGGGGGCTTTTCTGCCCCGCTGGCGCGCGTGATGATGACGCTGCGTTTGTTGTGGCTGGAGCGGTCGACCACGCTGGCAGGTTGGCGTTTGCTGCAGGCCGTCAACAGCACCAGTGCAACCAGGATCGGGCCCCATCGAATCAACGTTCAGTCCCTTTCAGCATCGGCACAAACACCACCGGATCGTGTGTGCGTATTTCATGCCCGTCTTGCAATCGAATGATTTCCAGCAGCTGCTGTGATTCATCGCCGACCGGCAGAATCATGCGGCCGCCGATGCGCACTTGCTGCAACAACGCCAGGGGCGGGCTTGAAGGCGCGGCGGTGCCCAGGATCAGATCGAACGGGGCTTCGTTGGGCCAGCCGGCAAAGCCGTCGCCGGTTTTACAGCGAATGTTGCGATAGCCCAGTTTAACGAAACGGCGACGCGCCAGTCGGCTCAATTGCGCAATGCGTTCCACGCTGAACACCTCTGTCACCAGATGCGCCAGCACCGCCGCCTGGTAACCCGAGCCGGTGCCCAGTTCAAGGACTTTATCCGGCACGCCGTCGGCTATCACCATTTCGGTCATGCGCGCCACCACCCAGGGTTGCGAAATGGTTTGACCGTATTTGATCGGCAGCGCGGTGTCCTCGTAGGCTTTGTGCGAGAGGGCCTCGTCCATAAACAAATGCCGCGGCGCCCGACTCATGGCCATCAGCACCCGTTCATCGCGGATGCCATTGCGCCTGAGCTGCTCGATCATGCGGATGCGCGTGCGTTCAGAGGTCATGCCGATGCCCTGTGGATTCACAGCGCGTCCACCCAATGGCCCAAATCGCGCATGGCGCTGTGGCGTGTCATGTCGGTTTGCAAGGGGGTGATGGACACGTATCCGGACTTGATTGCGTGAAAATCGGTGCCTTCGCCGGCGTCGGCTTCGGGGCCGGCCGGGCCGATCCAGTACATGCGGATGCCACGCGGGTCGGTGATTGGCACGGCGTTTTCGGCCTTGTGCCGATAACCCAGCCGGGTCACGCGAACGCCCTTGATCTGCTCCATCGGCAGGTTCGGTATGTTGATGTTGAGGATGGTGTCCTGTGGCAAGGGTTGATCCTGCAGGTGGTGGATCAGCCGGGCCAGGTACTTCGCGGCGGTGTCGAAATGTCGTTTGGGGTGCGTCTCGCGGCTGTGATCCACTGCCAGCGATACCGCGATCGCCGGCAGGCCGAGGTAACGCCCTTCCATCGCCGCGGCGACGGTCCCCGAGTAGAGCACGTCGTCGCCGAGATTGGCGGAATTGTTGATGCCGGAGATCACCATGTCGGGGTCGTGCTTCAGCACGCCGGTCAAAGCCACGTGCACGCAATCGGTCGGTGTGCCGTGCACGGAATACACGCCGGCGTCAATTTTTTGGATGCGGATCGGGCGATCCAGGGTGAGTGAATTGCTGGCACCGGAACGGTCGCGATTGGGGGCAAATACGGTGACTTGACCGAATTCCTTGAGCGCTTCAGCCAGGGCCAGAATGCCCGGTGTGTTGACGCCGTCGTCGTTGCTGACCAGAAATTTCATACACCCTCCAAAAGTAAAGCCCTATTATAATGTGCACAGGTCATTTGACAACAACCCAACACCGCTTTGCGGTCCTTTGTAGGGGCTCAGCGCGGCTTCAGATCCTCACCCTGAAATGAATCCGGCAACAAATCGCGGATGCGATACACGCGCGCGGGTTCGGCGCTGGCGTAAAGCACCACTTCGGTGTGCTCGTCGGCAAATTCCATGATGCGCTGGCGACAGCCGCCGCACGGCGGGCAGTGGGGGCCATCCAGGGTGGCGATGAGGATGCGGGCGATGCGCGTGCCGTGGTGGCGAATCATGTCGCTGATGGCGGACTGTTCGGCGCATGCGCCCAGCGGAAATGCGGCGTTTTCCACGTTGCAGCCACTGGAAATGCGCCCGTTTGCATCTTCGATTGCGGCACCGACGCGAAACCCGGAATAGGGTGCATAGGCGGTTTCTGCTGCGCTCAGGGCGGCCTCAACCAGGGCGCGGTGCTTGACTTCTTGCATGC
>JBNLBT010000037.1:0-28967 GCA_050303435.1 Marinicellaceae bacterium | reverse complement strand
GTTTCGGGGTTTTTGTCGACGTAGTGCAGTTGGCTGCGTGTGGCGTCGGTGACCAGCGCGCGGCCGATGTTGGCGCTGAGTTTGACCGCTTTGTTGTCCGGGCGCTGGTAGTACAGATCGCCCTGTTGTTCGTTGATCACGAACATCCACAGGCTGCCGTCGGCGCCCCAGTTGTGGTAGCCGACCTGGGTGACGGTGCTGCGTTTTTGCGCCGACACGCTGTCCAATTCGGCGTTGGGGTGCAGGGCGTAGACGTGCTGGCTGCCGTCGGCGTCGACGCGCACCACGCTGATCAGATCGCCGTCGGGCATGGGCGTCGGCGAGTATTCGCTTTCCGGGCTGTGGGTGAAGGCGGCGGTTTTCTTGTCGCTCAGTGAATGGTGGTAGATTTCGGTTTGTTCGCCTTCGCTGTGGGTGAAATACACGGCCTGGCCGTCGGCGCTGAAATGCGGTTGTGAATCGTAGCCGCGGTGTTTGGAGATGTTGACCGGTTTGTTGATGCGCACTTCATCGCCCTGGATGTCCAGGTCGAAGACCAGCACTTCGGTGCCGGGCGGGGCGGTTTGCGCGCCCAGCCACAGGGGCCACAGGCCGATCAATGCGGCGGCGGTTTTCAGCATGGTTTGCATTCCTCTTCACTGCGTTGCGACCCGTTGCGCGCCACGGTGTGGAGGCGTTGCGGGTCAGATTTTCATGCCCAGCCAGAATGCCGTGAAACAGCACACGGTGGTCAGCACAGTATAGCCGATGCCCTTGAGGAATTCACCCTGTTGCAGCAAGATCACCGTTTCCATGGAAAACGTCGACCAGGTGGTCAGGGCGCCGAGAAAGCCGACGGTGACGAACAGTTTGATGGTTTCAACCCCTTCAAAGCGGGTGATGAAGGCGGTGTAGGCCAGGCCCATCAGGAAACAGCCCAGCGTGTTGGCAATGAAGGTGGCCAGCAGCACGCTGTGGCTGCTGTACAACACCACCAGGCGGTTCAGGCCAAAACGCGACAGGGCGCCGAAGGCGCCGCCCAGGGCCACTGCGGTGAGGTTGGCGATCATGCTTTTTTGCTCCGCGCGGCTTCGCGCTGTGCGCGCAAGTGCGCGAGTTTTTCAGCGATGCGAATTTCCAGTCCGCGCGCCACCGGGTGGTAGTAAATTTTCTCACCCAGGGCGTCGGGAAAACCGGTTTGCTCCAGTGCAACGCCGTCGGCCTGGTCGTGGTCGTACTGGTAGCCCTGGCCATAGCCCTGATTTTTCATCAACCGGGTGGGCGCGTTGCGCAGGTGCATTGGCACCGGCTGGGTGCCGTGCGTGCGGGCGTCGGCCGCGGCGGCGTTGTAGGCGCTGTACACCGCGTTGCTCTTGGCGCAGCAGGCCAGGTAGGCCACCGCTTGTGCCAGGGCCAGATCGCCTTCCGGCGAACCCAGGCGCTCGTAGCTCTGCCAGGCGTCCAGACACAGCCCCAATGCGCGCGGGTCGGCGTTGCCGATGTCTTCACTGGCCATGCGCAGCACCCGGCGCGCCAGATAGGCCGGGTCGCAGCCGCCGTCCAGCATGCGCGCCAGCCAATACAGCGCGGCGTCCGGGTTGGACGAGCGCACGCATTTGTGCAGCGCGGAAATCTGTTCGTAAAATTCATCGCCCTGGCGGTCAAAACGGCGCACCTGACCGGACAGCACCAGCGCCAGCGCGGCGTCATCGACGCGCCCCTCCGGGCAATAGTCGGCGAGGATTTCCAGCAGGCCGAGCAGGCGGCGTGCGTCGCCGTCGGCGGCCTGGATCAGCGCGCGTTGTTGTTCGTCCTGAAGTTCCAGGGTGGCCTCGCTGTCTGCGCCCAGCGTACGCACCGCGCGTTGCAACAGGGCGCCGAGGGCGTCGTCGTCTATGCGTTTGAGAATGTAGACCTTGAGGCGCGAGAGCAGCGCGTTGTTGAGCGAGAACGAGGGGTTTTCCGTGGTCGCGCCGATCAGCGTGATCAGGCCGCTTTCCATGTGCGGCAGAAAGGCGTCCTGCTGGGCTTTGTTGAAGCGGTGAATCTCATCGACAAACAACACCGTGGCTCGCGGCAGGGCGGCTTCGGCGCGTTCGATCGCTGCGCGGATGTCCTTGACCCCGCTCAGCACCGCGGACAAATCGATGTGTTGCGCGTCCAGCGCCTTGGACAGCACCCGCGCCAGGGTGGTTTTGCCGGTGCCGGGCGGGCCCCACAGCACCATCGAGTGCATGTGCCCGCCTTCGACCACGCGCGCCAGCGGTCGACCCGGGCCGACCAGGTGCGCCTGTCCGACCACGTCTTCCAGCGCGGTGGGGCGGAGTTTGTCGGCCAGGGGTTGCACGCCGGGTGGTGCTCAGAATTCGTTGATTTCGCCGGCGTCCGCGCGGATCACGTCGACGCCTTCGGGCACACTGAATTCAAACAGGCCGCTTTTGAGTTTTGGGTTGCGTTGGATGTCTTTGAATTCAAACACCACGATTTGGTCAAACGGGTTGGTCATGCGGATCACTTTGAGGGCGTTGCCTTCAATGCCCAGCTGCACCGATTTGACTTCCTCCGACGGCAGTTTCGGCTGCATGTGCACCCACTGCATGCCGTCGCGCTCACCTTCCGCGGTGAGGTTGTAGTTGCGCTGGGTCAGTTCTTCATCCAGCAGCACGTAAATCGGATTCAGTTCGTTGTCCTGCTGGCGCACCGTGACCTGTTGCAGGTCTTCGTCGTATATCCAGACCTTCTCGCCGTCGGCCACAATCAGTTGTTCCACCGGCGTGCGGTAGTGCCAGCGGAATTTGTCCGGGCTGGCCATCCACACTTCGCCGCTGTTTTCATCCTGCCGGACGCCGTCGGGCAGGGACTCGTATTGGCTGAACTGGGCCTGCACGCGGGTCAAGTCCTGGCGCAGGGTGGCCAGCAGTTCTTCGGGGCTTTGCGCCGCCATCGCCGGGCCCAGGCCCAGCCATAAGGTCAATGCAATCAGTGTTTTCATTGAGGGTATTTCCACACGGATTAAAGGGTTTTTATTGTACACAAAATCACCTGAACAAAACATGAGACGGGGCGCAGTTTTGACCTCGCCCGCATTTGCTGTGAATCTGCGCGAGATTTCCAGTGAAAAGGGTTGAGCTGCCGCTGCGAATGTTGCACAATCGGGCGCACGCACCCGGCCTCTGCGCGGCGGGGGAACGGGCAGAAAAAATTGCGAGAAGCTATGCACTTACCTTTATATATTGGCCTCAGGTACACGCGGGCCAAACGGAAAAACCACTTTATTTCCTTTATTTCGATGATTTCAATGGGCGGCATTGCGCTGGGCGTGATGACCGTGATTGTGGTGATCGGCGTGATGAACGGCTTTGATAAGGAACTGCGCGCGCGCCTGCTCAGCACCGTGTCGCACGCCACCATTTCGGCCTACAGCGGCGAGACCATGCCGGACTGGCAGACGGCGGTGGACAACAGCCTGTCGCACCCGGAAGTGGCCGGCGCGGCGCCGTATCTGGACACCGAAGCAATGTTGCAGGGGTTGCGCACCGAGGGCGGGGCTTTGCGCGGCATCGTGCCATCGCTGGAAGCCACCGTGACCGAATTTCAGGCGCACATGCGCTACGGCGAGCTGGTTTCACTTCAAGCCGGTGAATTCAACATCGTGCTGGGCACCGAACTGGCGGCGGTTTTGGGCGTGGGGCCGGGCGACCAGGTGACCGTGTACGTGCCGGAATTCCGCACCACCGCGGTGGGCATCACCCCACGGCTGAAACGCTTCACCGTGACCGGTCTGTTCGAAGTCGGCATGTTTGAATTTGACGCGCGTCTGGCGCTGGTGCACCTGAACGACGTGCAGAAACTGCTGCGCGCCGGCGACAACGTCGAAGGCATTCGCTTAAAACTCGATGACATGATGCGCGCGCCGGCGGTGTCGCGCGAACTGGGCCTGTCTTTTGACACCTATTACCGGGTGCGCGATTGGACCCAGCAGAACGTCAATTTCTTCAAGGCCACCAAGAACGAGCGCATGGTGATGTTCATTATTTTGTCGATGATTGTGGCGGTGGCGGCGTTCAATATTTTGTCCACGCTGGTGATGCTGGTGACGGAAAAGCAATCGGACGTGGCGATCCTGCGAACCCTCGGCATGAGCGCCGGCCAGGTGATGCTGATTTTCATGGTCTCGGGCACCCTGATCGGTCTGATCGGCACCGTGCTGGGTACTCTGGGCGGATTGCTGATTTCGGTCAACATCGAGGGCATCGTGGGCTGGCTGGAAGGCTTTTTCCAAACCGAATTCCTCTCCAAGGAGGTGTATTACATCTCCGAAATCACTTCCGATCTGCACACCGCCGATGTGGTGTCAATCGTGGTGGTGGCGTTTTCCCTGTCCATCCTGGCCACGCTGTACCCGGCCTGGCGGGCGTCCCGGGTGCAACCGGCGGAGGCTTTGCGCTATGAATGACGCGGTGCTCGAATGCATTGATCTGGGCAAGCAGTTTCGCGACGGCGATCGCGTGATTGAACTGTTCAGCGGTCTGGATTTCACCCTGCCGGCCGGCGAATCGGTGGCCATCACGGGGGCCTCGGGTGCCGGCAAAAGCACCTTGTTGCACCTGCTCGGTGGACTGGATCTGCCCAGCGCCGGCGAGGTGCGCATCAACGGCCAGCCACTGTCGGCGCTGAACGCGCGCAAACGCGGGCAGATGCGCAACCAGTATCTCGGCTTTGTCTATCAGTTTCATCACCTGCTGCCGGAATTCTCGGCGCTGGAAAACGTCATGATGCCGTTGTTGATCGGACGCATGGGCACGGCCAAGGCGCGCGCGCGCGCCACCGACATGCTGCAACAGGTGGGCTTGGGCGAACGCCTGTCGCACCGCCCGGCGCAGCTGTCCGGTGGGGAGCGACAGCGCGCCGCAATTGCCCGCGCACTGGTCAATCGGCCGGCCTGTCTGTTGGCCGATGAACCGACCGGCAATCTGGATGAAGCCACCGCCGGACAGGTGGTGCAGCTGATGCTGGATTTGAATCAGGAACTGGGCACCGCGCTGGTGGTGGTGACCCACGATCTCACCTTGGCCGGGCGCATGAACCGGCGCCATGAATTGACCCAGGGGGTGTTGCGCCCATTGACTTGAGACTGTCCACGGTTCTGGGTTTTCTGGCAGGGATGAGCCTGATTGCGGTGGCGCCGCCGCCGCCGATGCCCTGGCCGGTGGTCTTGTTTGTTCTGCTGTTTCTGGGTCGATGCGTTCATTTTTCACGTGTTTCGTTGCCTGCCGGTGTGCTGTCCTGGCTTGTTGTCGGCTGGTTGTGGGTGTTGTGTGTTGCGCAGCTGCAGTGGTCGCACCGCTTGAATGCAGATGAGCCCATCGACGCCCAGCTTGAGGGTCGGGTGGTGGGGCTGCCGGTGATTGAGTCCGAGCGCGTCAAGTTTGAATTTGTGCCTGAGGCCAACCCTTGGGGATTGCAACGGCTGCAACTGCACTGGTACAGCGAAACGGACGATGCTTTCGACCCGTCCATCACCGATGGCTTCAAGGCCGGGCAGCGCTGGCGTCTGGATGCGCGTCTGAAGTCACCGCAGGGGCTGGTCAATGCGGCCGGATTTGACTACGCCAAGTGGCTGTTTCGCCACGGCATCGACGCCACCGGCACGGTGCGCACCGGGGTGCGCCTCGGCGGCGCTGCGCACACGCCGGTGGATCGGCTGCAAAACCTGAGGCAGCGCCTCGCCGGAGACATTGAAACCTGGTTCGCTGCGCCGCGCCACGCGGCGCTGGTGCAGGCCTTGGTGATCGGCGATAAAAGCGGCTTTGACGACGCCGATTTCACCCTGTTCCGGGAAACCGGCACCGCGCACCTGATGGCCATCTCCGGGCTGCACATTGGCATCGCCGCGCTTTTGGGCGGATTGTTGGGCCGCGCGCTGTTTTTTTTCTGGCCGATGCGGCGGATCAACCGCAGCACGGTGCAGACCGTTGCGGCGCTGCTCTTTGCTGTGCTGTACGCGCTGTTGGCCGGTCTGTCGGTGCCCACACTGCGCGCCCTGATCATGCTGTCGGTGTACGGCGTGCTGCGCCTGTCGCGGCGCGCCTTCACGCCGTGGGATGTGTGGGGCTGGGCGCTGTTTCTGGTGCTGTTGTTTGATCCCTTGAGTGTGCTCGACGCCGGCTTCTGGCTGTCTTTTGTGGCGGTGGGCGTATTGATGTTGGCTTTTGCTGGGGCGCGCAAGCCATCGGGCGGCGCGGCCCTGGTTGCATTTTTGCGGGCGCAGTGGGTGCTGCTGATTGGCCTGGCGCCGCTGTCGCTGCTGTTGTTCGGACAGTTGCAGCTGCTTTCGCCCTGGGTCAATCTGCTGGCGGTGCCGCTGGTGTCCCTGGCGCTGGTGCCACTGATTTTCATTGCCGTGTTGCTGGGCTTACTGCTGGGCGCTATGCCGGAGATTTTGCGCCTGGTGATCGAATGGCTGTGCGTGCAGTTGCTGGGGTTTCTGCAGTGGGTGCATCAATTGGACGCGGGCTTGCTGTCTTTGCCGGTGCTGAACGGCTGGCACGCCGCGTTGCTGTTGCTGTGCGTGGTCGTGTTGCTGTTGCCGCGCGCGGTGCCGCAGCGCTGGCTGGCCCTGCTGTTGCTGCTGCCGTTGCTGACCGCGCGCCGCGAGATGCCGGCACCGGGCGATTTCCGACTCACGCTGTTCGATGTCGGGCAGGGCCTGGCGGCGCTGGTGGAAACCCGCAGCCAGACGCTGCTGTACGACGTCGGCGGTCGCAGCCGCAGTGGATTCAACATGGCCGATGCGGTGCTGTTGCCGTGGCTGCGCAAAAACGGCGCCGGGCCGATCGATGTGCTGGTGTTGTCGCACGCCGACACCGACCACGCCGGGGCGCGCGAGGCATTGCTCAGTGCCTGGCCGGTGCGACGCGTGCTGGACACCTTCGGCACGGGCGAAGCCTGTGTGTATCCGCTTGAATGGTCCGTGGACGGGGTGCGGTTCAGCGTCTTGAGCCCGTACAATCTGGACCCGTATTTTGGCAACAATTCATCCTGTGTGCTGCGCGTGCAAGGTGCACACGGCGCCTTGCTGCTGAGCGGCGACATTGAGGAGGCGGTGGAATACCGCTTGTTGCAGCAGCACCCCGAAGTGCTGCCGGCCGACGTTCTGCTGGTGCCGCACCACGGCAGCCGTTCCTCCAGCAGCGCGGCGTTCATTGCCGCCGTGGCACCCAAGCTGGCACTGAATTCATCGGCGCGCGGCAACCCCTTTGGTCACCCCGCAGCGGACGTGTTGCAACGCTACAGCGAGCGTGGCATCGAATGGCTGGACACCGCGCAGGCTGGCATGACGCGGGTGGATTTCACCGCCGCAGGCCTGCAGGTGCACAGCCTGGGCATCGCACAGCGACGCGTCTGGCGATGACAGATTCAGTCGCGGCCAAGCGGCAGGCATGAGAAAAGGCCGGACAAAAAAAAGCCCGCGCAATGGCGGGCTTTTTTTATTGTTTGAACTGGAAAAATCAGTCTTTGATTTTCAGTTCGGTTCTGCGGTTTTGCGCGCGGCCTTCTTCGCTGTCGTTGCCGGCGATCGGCAGGCTTTCGCCGTAGCCGCGCCAGGTCATGCGATCGGCAGAAACGCCGTGAGCCACCAGGTAGTCGAACACCACTTTGGCGCGTCTTTCCGACAGGTTCTGGTTGTATTCGGCTGCACCGGTTGAATCGGTGTGACCACCGACTTCCACCAGGATGTTGCCGTGGGTGCCCAGGGTTTTCACAGCGGAGTTCAGAATCGCGATGGATTCGGGTCTCAGCGTGGCGCGGTCGACGTCAAAGTGTACGCCTTGCAGCTCAATCACCACTTCCACGTCGCAACCGTCCTGACCGACCACCGCGCCGGGGCGGGAGTTCGGGCATTTGTCGCGGCTGTTGGGCACGCCGTCGCGGTCGTCATCGCCGTCGGCCATTTTTCTCGCACAACCGTAGGCGTCCACTGGGGTGCCGTACGGGGTGTTCGGGCAGCGGTCGTTGGCATCGGACACGCCATCGCGGTCGCTGTCCAGTTGCGGCGCCGGCTGCACCAGTTCTTTGCTTTCCGGCTCGGCGTCGGAGACATTGCCCAGCGACACGTTCAGACCCATGCTGAACATGAAGTCATCGAAGCTGGAGTTGCTGCCGATGAAGTCGTCGGTGTCGAGGCGGTATTTGACTTCGGTTTGCAAAGCCATGCGCGCGGTCAGGTCTTTGCGCAGACCCACGCCGAGGTTGAACATCAGGTCGGATGAATCCACCTTGTTGCCCACGCCAGCCCAGCCGTTGTGATCCAGAATGCCCAGTCCAGCCGCCACGTAAGGACGGAAATCGTTGTAACCGGTGAAGTGATAGCGCGCCATCACGCCCAGGCCGGTTTGTGAGATGTGGCCTTCGCCGGGAAAATCCAGCACACCCACGTCGCCTTCCAGATCCAGTGACCAGGTTTCATTCAGGTATTTGCCCAGTGCCAGTCCGTATCCGACTTCTGAGCTGAGGTTTTTGTCGCTGTCCGGCATGGTGAAATTCATGCTCGGCGTGACATACCATTGTCCGCTGCGGTCTGCTGCGTGTGCAACCGCACCAACGCAGGCCAGTGTCAGCCCCAGAAACGCTTTATTCATGTCAATTCTCTCCTTATGAAGAATTCAAAAGAAGGGCATTATATCACACAGTTTTTCTGCCTTACGATAACAATCACATGACAAATTTCAACAGCATTTTTCGTAGGTGGGTGTGCATTTCAATCGCTGTGAGACGTGCAGCACGGCGCGTGTTTACACGGGATCGTGCGCTAAAATTTCTGCGGCTCAAAGCGGTGTAAATCCGCGGACGCGGGTGCAGCAATGGTGCAAAAAACACTGGCACTTGAGCGGCAAGTTGTGTATGTTGTAGAGCAGAAGAACACGGACTTCGCATCGCACCGATGCGGCACCCAATTGCCATAAATTAATGAAAAACATCAAAGACAGATTCAGGGGCTTTCTGCCGGTTGTGATCGACGTTGAGACCGGCGGATTCAACAAAGAAACCGACGCCTTGCTGGAGATCGCCGCGGTGATTCTGCACATGGACGACGGCGGTCTGATTCACCCCAAAGAGTCGATCAACGCCTACGTGGAACCCTTTGAGGGCGCCAACATTGACAAGAAATCCCTGCAAGTGACCGGCATTGACCTGGACCACCCCTTGCGCCAGACCATGGACGAGCGCAGCGCGCTGGGCAAGATTTTTTCAGCGGTGCGACGGGAGTTAAAAGAAACCGGTTGCAACCGCGCCATTCTGGTCGGGCACAACGCGCATTTTGACTTGGGTTTCGTCTACGCCGCGGCCGAACGCGCCGGCATCAAGCGCAACCCGTTTCACCCCTTCAGCTGCCTTGACACGGTGTCGCTCTCGGCGCTGGTGTACGGTCAGACGGTGTTGGCCCGGGCCATCGCTGCGGCGAAACTGGAATGGGACACCGAACAGGCGCATTCAGCCCTGTACGACACCGAGAAAACCGCCGAATTGTTCTGCACCATGTTGAACCGCTGGCACGCACTGAACCAGACGGCCTGAGCTGAATTCAATCGCCACGTGGCTGATTGTCCGGGCTGGCGCGATCAAACGCACTCAGACCGGCGCAATGGCCATCGATTTCCCGAATGTTTGGAAACGCGTCCAGTGGCACATTGAAACGCCGCGCGTTGTACACCTGGGCCACCAGGCACACATCGGCCACCGTCGGGTGATCGCAACAGGCGTATTTGCATTCCCGTGCGTCCAGTTGCTGCTCCAGTGCAGTGAATCCCAGCCGCACCCAGCGTTGATACCAGTCATCGACCTGCGCATCGGACCAGTCCTGCGCCCGCAGGTATTGCAGCACACGCAAATTGTTCAGCGGGTGCACGTCGCAGGCGATGCTCAAGGCCATGGCGCGCGCCTGTGCCCGTGCAGCGGGTTCCTCCGGCAGCAATGGATTGTCGGGGTGGACTTCTTCCAGGTATTCGATGATCGCCAGTGACTGGGTCAGCACCTCGCCGGCTTCGGTCACCAGCGCCGGCACCAGGCCGTGCGGATTGATTTCCCGGTAGGCCGCCTGGTGCTGCTCGCCGCCGTCCTTGATCAGGTCAACGGGCACGATGCGGTGTTTGATGTCCTTGAGGTTCAAGGCGATGCGCACGCGGTAGGCCGCGGTGCTGCGCCAGTAGCTGTACAGTGTGATCATGCGTGCAAATGTCCGGTTTTGTTACCGGCATTATGCCACGAGCGCCCGCGGTGCTGTCAAGCGCGCCTCGGCGCTCCGGCCACCGGCCAGGGCGCTCACAGGCGCTGCGTTACTTTCAGTATTTCACCACTTTTTGCAGGATGGTGCCGAAGATGTTGTGGCCGTCGCCGCTGAGCATTTTGATTTCAATGGCATCGCCGAATTGCATGAACGGGGTGCGGGCCGCGCCGTCGTGGATGATTTCCAGCACGCGTTTTTCCGCCAGGCAGGTTGAACCCTTGCTTTCATCGCGGTTGGCGATGGTGCCTGAACCAATGATGGTGCCGGCGCACAGCGGCCGGGATTTGGCCGCGTGGGCAATCAGTTCTGCGAAACTGAACTGCATGTCCACGCCGCAATCCGGTTCTCCGAACCATTCGCCGTTGAGTTGCGTGCGCATGGGCAGGTGGATTTTGTGCTCGCGCCAGGCATCGCCCAGTTCGTCCGGGGTCACAAAAAACGGCGCCAGTGCGCTGCGCGGCTTGGACTGCAGAAAGCCGAAGCCTTTAGCCAGTTCGGCCGGGATCAGGTTGCGCAGCGACACGTCGTTGAGGATGGTCAACAGTTGTATGTATTGACCGGCCTCGGCCGCGTCTACGCCCATCGGTACATCGCCGACGATGACCGCGGCTTCGGCCTCGAAATCAATGCCCCAGGCCTCATCGGCCATTTCAATCGCCTGGCGCGGTGCCAGAAAACCGTCGCTGACCGCCTGATACATCAGCGGGTCGTGCAGAAAACTGGGCGGCATGTCAGCGCCGCGGGCCTTGCGCACCCGCTCAACGTGCGGCAGGTAGGCGCTGCCGTCAAGAAATTGCAGCGCGCGCGGCAGCGGCGCCAGCACGTCTGTTTCCTGCAGATCGAAGGCGTCGTTCAGACCGTCCTCGTTGAGGTGGGCGTACACGGTGTTCAATTGCGGCGCCACGCGGTCCCATGCGTCCAGCGCCTGTTGCATGGTGTGGGCGATTTGTGGCACTTTGACGGCGCGGGTGCCGGCGCGGTTGACCACCACGAGTTGGCCGTCGCGGCCGCTGCTGGGGATGCTGGCAAGTTTCATTGTTGTTTCCAGGAGTTCACGTAGTCGGGGTTTTCAATCTGTTCGGCTTCTGCGCTGACGATCAGCGGGTCTCGGGTGTCAATCATCACGGCCACTTCATTGGTCATGGCTTCGGCCTGTTCAAAGGCGTTGCCCATGGCTTTGGGGTGTGGGCCGTGGGTAAAACCGGTGGGGTGCAGGGTGAGCATGCCGTTGTCGATGTTGTCGCGCGAGAAAAATTCTCCGCGGTGATAGAACAGCACTTCGTCGTAGTCGTCGTTGTTGTGAAAAAACGGCACTTTCAATGCACCGGGTTCGGTTTCAAACAGCCGCGGCACAAAAGTGCAGACCACAAAGCGGTTGCCCAGGAAAGTGGTGTGCGCCGACGGCGGCACGTGGAAGCGGTGTGACATCACCGGTGATATGTCGCGCCAGTTCAGCGCCAGCGGCATCAGCGTGCCCTGCCAGCCGATCGCGTCCAAGGGGTTGTAGGGGTAATCCATGTGGCCGATCTGTTGCAAACGTTTGACCCACACGCGCCAGGGGTTCTCGTCCTGCTGG
Source organism: Marinicellaceae bacterium (assembly GCA_050303435.1). Classification (GTDB taxonomy): domain Bacteria; phylum Pseudomonadota; class Gammaproteobacteria; order Xanthomonadales; family Marinicellaceae; genus JBNLBT01. The sequence goes on along the minus strand of JBNLBT010000037.1, from coordinate 17,124 downwards.
GCAAGAAATTCATCGTTGATTTCCGGCGTGCGGTACACCGCCGGATCGACGATGGCGTTGGGTCCCAGCAGGCCTTTGTCGGGCAGCTGGTAGTGGCCGTTGCTGGATTCAATCAGCAGCCACTGGGCCGCCGCGGGCACCTGCATGCGCCACATGGTGCCTTTGGGAATCATTAAATAGTCGCCTTCGCGCACCGACAAATGCCCGAAATCGCTGAAAAATTCGGCGCTTCCGCGGTGCAGGAACAGCAATTCGTCGCCGTCGGCGTTGCGCACCAGATCGGTCATGTCGGTGTCCTGTTGCCAGAAACGGATGCGCACCGAAGGGTTGTGCATCAGCGTGTGTGCCTGCCACGGGTTGTTGCCCGCGTCGTCCCAGCGCGCGGTGTCGAAGGCGCGTGGCCGGTTCTCGCCGCTGAAGTCACTCCAGCCGGTGGGCTGATGGCGGTGGTAAAAATGCGTGACCGGGCCAAAGAAACCTTCTTTGCCCATTTCCCGTTCGTAACTGTCCGGCGGCAGATCCAGGTGTGCCTGACGCGCCGTGGTGCCCTGTTTTTTCAGAAACGAAAACCATTTGCCGTTCATGACAGATAGCCCCGTTTTTTCTGTTCCAGTTCAATGGAGTCGAACAGCGCTTGGAAGTTGCCTTCGCCGAATCCGTGGTTGCCTTTGCGCTGAATGATTTCGAAGAAAATCGGCCCGATGTTGGTGTTGGTGAAAATCTGCAACAGGATTTTTTCACCGCTTTTTTCATCGGCGTCGATCAGAATGCGGTTTTTGCGCATGCGCTCGACGTCTTCGTCGTGCGTGGGCACGCGCCGGTCGATGATGCTGTAGTAGGCGTCCGGTGTGTCAAGAAACTCCACGCCGTTGGCTTTCAGTGATTCCACCGTTTCGTAAATGTTTTCGGTGTACAGCGCGATGTGCTGGATGCCTTCGCCTTTGTACAACTCCAGGTACTCATTGATTTGGGACTTGGGATCATCGGATTCATTCAGCGGGATTTTGACGCTGCCGTTGGGCGAAGTCATGGCCTTGGACACCAGTCCGGTTTGTTCGCCTTTGATGTCAAAATAGCGGATCATGCTGAAGTCAAACAGGCGCTCATAGTATTCGCTCCATTTTTCCATCTGCCCGGGGTAGACGTTGTGGGTCAGGTGATCGATGAAGGTCATGCCGTAGCCGGTGGGGTGCTGATGCACGCCGGCGATGTCTTCAAAGTCCTGTGACAGCAGGGACGAGTAACTGTCTTTGTCGAGCAAATACAGCGCCGCGCCACCGATCCCGGCGATGCAGGGCAGATCCAGTCCATTGCGCGGCGTCAGCGCCTCTGATCCATTGTTCAACGCGTGCGTGTAGGCCGCCTGGGCGTCGTCAAAAAAGATGCTGAAGCCGTTGGCGCACGGTCCATGCTGTGCGGTGAACTCGGCGGCGAAGGAATCGGCTGAGCGGTTGAGGAAAAAGTCAATGTGGCCCTGTCGGTACAGGGTGATCGGCTGTTCTTTGTGTTGTTTGATGGCATTGAAGCCAAGCCGGCGAAACAGGCGGTCGAGCTGATCCGCTTCGGGCGCGGCAAATTCAATAAATCCAAAACCATTGATGTTGTTCATGGGGCGTGTCCGGGGTCAATTTCGAAGCCGGTCCATTTTACGTGATTTTAGTTTCAAGTGAAACTAGAAGTTTGAATAATCGTTCACAATGTGTTTTTTTTCCCGGACATTCAAAACAATTTGGGTACAATAGGCTGAACTTCGGCTCATACCCTGAAAGGACAGTGAAACTCAGCCAGTTTTTACCGTACAAATTATCCGTGTTGACCAACCGCATTTCGCGCGGCATCTCCAACTACTATCGGAAAAAATTCAACATCAGCATTTCGCAATGGCGGGTGCTGGTGATTCTGTCGCAGCACGAACTGCTCACCGCCACCGACATCGTCAACCTCAGCCAGATGGACAAGGTGCGCATTTCCCGCACCATGAAAACCCTGCTTGATCGCCGCTTGATTCGGCGCGACGTCAATCCGGACGATGCACGGGCGCGCAATTACTGTCTGAGTGACAGCGGCATGGCCTTGGTTGACGAGGTGATACCGCCGGCCCAGCGTTACGAGAAAGACTTGCTCAAGGCACTCACGGCCGCCGAACGCAAGCAGCTCAATCGCATCATCGAAAAACTCAACGGCAAGCTGGATCAGCTGCAGAACGACTGAATTCGCGACTCAATCGGACGGCGGCGGTGGCGCCAGCACTTCGCGCGCGCCGTTGTGCGCCGGCGCTGAAACCACGCCGTTTTCTTCCAGTTGTTCAACGATGGTGGCGGCGCGGTTGTAGCCCACGCGCAGACGGCGCTGCACATAGGAAATCGAGGCTTTGCGACTTTCCGTCACCACAAAAACCGCTTTGTCGTACAGCTCATCGACGTCCGAGTCTGTGCCTTCCGGCAGACCGGTTTCACTGAGCATCTGGCCGTCGTCGGTCAGTTGCACGCTGTCGAGGATGCCTTCCTGATAATTGGGTTGGTGGTGGGTGGTGAAGTAGTTGACCACCGCGTGCACCTCATGGTCGTCGACGAAGGCACCGTGCACACGCCGCGGCTGCGCTTTGCCAGGCGGCAGATAGAGCATGTCGCCGTGCCCCAGCAATTGTTCGGCGCCGCCCTGGTCGAGGATGGTGCGCGAGTCAATTTTGGACGACACCTGAAAGGCCATGCGGGTCGGAATGTTGGCTTTGATCAGTCCGGTGATCACGTCCACCGAGGGGCGCTGTGTGGCGAGGATCAGGTGGATGCCGGCGGCGCGTGCTTTTTGCGCCAGCCGCGCAATCAGTTCCTCAACTTTTTTGCCCACGATCATCATCATGTCGGCGAATTCATCAATGATCACAACAATGTAGGGCAGATGTTCCAGTTCAGCGGCCTGATCGCCCGGCGCGGCGCCGTTGGCGTCAAAGAACGGGTCCGTCAATGGCTGACCTTCGTCGCGGGCTTTGTGCACCTTGCGATTGAAACCGGCCAGATTGCGCACCCCCAGGGCCGCCATCAATTTATACCGGCGTTCCATTTCAGCCACACACCAGCGCAGCGCGTTGGCCGCTTCTTTCATGTCCGTGACCACCGGCGCGAGTAAATGCGGGATGCCTTCATACACCGACAATTCCAGCATTTTTGGATCCACCATGATCAACTTGATTTCATCCGGTGTGGCTTTGTACAGCAGCGAAATGATCATCGCGTTGACCGCCACCGATTTGCCCGAACCGGTGGTGCCGGCGACCAGCAGGTGTGGCATTTTGGCGATGTCGACGATCACCGCTTCACCGGCGATGGACTTGCCCAGTCCGAGGGTCAACGGCGAACGCGATTTGTCGTATTCGATGGAGCGCAGAATCTCGCTCAAGTACACCGTTTCCCGCACCGCGTTGGGAATTTCGATGCCGATGTAGGGTTTGCCCGGAATCACGTCGACAATGCGCACCGAAATGATTGACAGGCCGCGCGCCAGGTCTTTGGCCAGCGACACCACTTTGCTGGCCTTGATGCCGGCGGCCGGTTCCACTTCGAAACGGGTGATCACCGGACCGGGGTAAATGCCCACCACCTTGGCGTTGACCTTGAAATCGGCGAGCTTGATTTCCAGTTGACGCGACAGAACTTCCAGTTCATCGCGACTGTAGCCGGCGGCCTGCTTTTTCGGCGTATCGAGCAAGGACAGCGGCGGCAGTTTGCCGGCCGGCAGGGTTTTGAACAGCGACATCTGCTTGTCGCCTTCTGAGCGTTTCGATTCGGTCACGTCCGACTCAAAACTTTCGATCACCGGCGGTTTGCGTGTGGCCCGAATTTTGGCGTCCTTGATGCGCACTTCCTCGCGTTCGGTGCGCGCCTGACGCCCCAGGCGCCAGTCCTTGAACTGGTCCAGCTTGAATTGCACAAAGCGCCCCAGGCGCAGGGTCAGCTCGCCGACCCGGTCCATCAGGCCCAGCCATGAAATGCCGGTGAACAGCGTGATGCCGGCCAGAAATATGGCCGAAAGCATCAACGAGGAACCGACAAATCCGAAGCCGGACAGCACCGCGCTGCCGAACACTTCGCCGAGGATGCCGCCGCCGGAATACGGCGCATCGCCGGTGTCGGCGTGCATGTTGGCCAGTGAACACCCGGCGATCAGGGTGGCGACAAAGCCGCCGGACTTGATCAGGGTGTCCATCCACGGCGCGTCGGCGTCGCGGGCTTCATGGTACAGCCGCCAGGCCACAAACAGCAGGCCCAGCGGCAGAAAGTAGGCGAAATAGCCAAGAAAGTGCAGCAGAAAATCGGCCAGATAGGCGCCGGTGACACCGCCGAGGTTGCGAATCCGCTCGTTTTCAGCAGAAGCAAATGAACCCGGGTCGGTGACGTCGTAGCTGAGCAGTGAAATGATGAAATACACCGCCAGCGGGACCAGGATGAACACCAGGCTTTCCCGCACGCGTTGACGAATGTGGCTGGATATCTGGCTCAAGACTTACAACAGCGCCGGGTGGACGATGTCTCCGTTTTCCACGTTGATGCCTTTTTGCAGCGAAGGCACGTCTTTCCAGCCGGGGCGCGCCAGACGCTGCACGTACGGCAGAATCGCGGCCGAAATGGCGTGGGTTGAAGTGCGCGGCACTGCGCCGGGCATGTTGGTCACAGAAAAATGCACCACGCCGTGTTCGGTGTAGGTCGGTTCGGCCCAGGTGGTTGGACGCGTGGTTTCCACGCAACCGCCCTGATCCACGGAAATGTCGGCGATCACTGTGCCGGGCTCCATGCTGCGCACCATGTCGGCTGAAATCACGTGTGGCGCGCGCGCGCCGGTCACCAGTACCGCGCCCACCACCAGATCGGCGTTGGCCACTTCTTCGGCCACCAGCTCTTCATACGGGTACAGGGCGGTGACGTTGGCGCCCAGCGCCATCATTTGTGCCAGGCGGTCCTGGCGCTTGTCGAACACCACCACGTTGGCGCCACCGGCGGCGGCCAGCGCGGCGGAATTGCCGCCGGCAGCCCCAGCGCCCAGCACCACAACCTTGCCGCGTTCGGTGGACGGTAAACCGCCCAGCAGCAGGCCTTTGCCGCCCATCGGATGGTGCAGCGCGTGGGTGCCAAACTGCGCCGCAATCTTGCCGGCGATGATGCTCATGGGCGCCAGCAACGGCAGCGAACCGTCGGCTTCTTCGACCGTTTCAAAGGCCACGCCGGTCAGGCCGATGTCCTGCAAGGCGCGGGTCAAATCCGGTTCTGCGGCCAGATGCAGGTAGCAAAACAGCAAATGGTCCTTGCGCAAATGTTGTAAGTCGCCGGCGATCGGTTCTTTGACCTTGACGATCATCTCAGCTTCGCCGTACAGAGCGGCCGCGTCTTCGGCGATGTTGGCGCCGATGTTCAGGTAGTCCTGGTCGCTGAATCCGCTCATCAGGCCCGCGTATTGTTCAATCCAGACTTCGTGCCCGGCGCGCACCAGATCGGCGGCTGCGGCCGGTACCAGGGCGATGCGCCCTTCCAGGGTTTTGGTTTCTTTAGGTACACCAATTTTCATGCAACAAGATCCCCATAAACAATGAGTTTCCCAGTGGGATGTTCTCCAAAATTAAATCGCGTGCGTCGACCGCGCGATGCACGCACCAGCGCAAATTACAAAACCCGCATTTTAGCGTAAAAGCGATTGAAGTTGAGCAATAAAATGACACGGCAATGACGCATGAAAAGCGGGTCTCTCAAGCGGGCCGTGTCCTCAGTTGTGCATTGGCCAGCAGCGAACTGGATCCACATCGCGCCGCGCTGAGGCAACAGCGCGCGTTGTTTCAACGCGATGATTTCATTGAGTTTCCAGTGCCCAAGCTTTGTTCAGTGCGGGTTTCAGTGTTTTTTGTAGATCAAACCCAGGGCGGTGCCGGTGAGGGTGAACTGGATGAATTGAAAAACGGTGTGATACGCAAGAAACTGAGCCACCGGTTCAATGTTGAATTTGGCTGCTGTGGCAAAACCCATGGCGGTGTAGGTCATCAAACCAATGATCCAGTTGAAGCGAATGCCGCTGGCCAGTCCGTACCCTTTGACGCGCGCATAGTGCGGGTACAGATACGCAATGACCGCCCCTTGAAAAAGGATGGCGGCGATGCCCAGAAGCATGATGGGTTGTTCTCGCTGAAACGCGCCCATGGACACGTATGCATCATGAAAAAACACCATGTGCCAGGGATAGGCCCAGGCCATGGTGAGAACGAAATAGGCGGCGATAAACATCCCGGCTTTTTTATACAAATGCATCGCTTTTCTCCAATCAACGCGGTTCGATTGATGTCGCGTGTGTTTAATTCTATAATAGAAGCATACAAAAATTAATTCTATGATGCAAGTAAAATACCATGGTCAAACGCATTGAACACAGAACCCGCACGGGCTGCCCGATTGCCTGTTCACTCGACATCATCGGCGATCATTGGACGCTATTGATTGTTCGCAACCTGTTGTTTCTGGGCATCCATGAATACAAGGACATGCTTGCATGCGAAGAAAAAATCTCCAGCGGCGTGCTGTCCGACCGGTTGAAAAAAATGCAGGCGGCCGGGATGGTGGGTTGTGTTTCACATCCGCGCGATCAGAAAAGGAAACTGTATTACCTCACCCCGCGTGGCAAGGACTTGATTCACGCTATGGTTGAACTGGTGCTGTGGGCCAACACGCATTTGTCGGAATTTCTGGACATTCCGCCCGACAAAAAAGCACAACTTGAACGCGACCCTGCGGCATTTAAAGAGGCGATGTTGGTTGAATTGTCGGCATGGGAAAAACAGCATCTGCACGGTTGAAGCGGTGGCCCCGTTGTGGGCAGCGGATGCACACATTTAACGGCCTGGGTTCATGCTCCAGTGTGAGCATTTGCCATGGGCTTGCAGGCATCGAAATAATGGTTGCCACCGGCATCGAGGTGACATTCATCAAGGCGCATTCCATGGGCGGTGAGCCACTGTGTATAGATTTTCAGGCCCAAGGATTCTGAGCGCAGGCCGGTCAAGGCGTCGGTCCAGTGGCAGGGTTCTGCCGGTGCAGTGAACAGCACGCGTCCACCCGGTTTGAGCGCCTGTATCATGTTGCGCAGGAGCCGCTGTTGCTGCGCCGGTGTCAGCAGAAATACCACGCCGATGGCGATGGCGGCATCGAACGCGCCGTTAAAGAACGTTGAATCCTGCCCGGCTTCACACAGGCACGGCGCGTCCGGGAAGTGACGGCGGAACGCGGCCACCAAAGTGGGTGATGGATCGATGCCGTGCACAGCGAATCCCGCTTCGATCAAGGCCTGCGCGATGGGCACGCCCGAACCGCAGCCAACGTCCAGCAGCGCCGCGCCGGGCGGCAGATGCGATTGCGCCCAATGGCGCACAAGATCGGCGCCCACGTCCGAGCGCGCCTGCATGAATTGCTCGGCCACGGCGTCCCAACCGTTGGATGGGTCACTGTTTGCAAGTGGCGATGGGTCGGTGTCTTTCGGCAAGGCGGGAATCCAATGAAGATCAGGTGCGAGGCACAGGATAGCACGTCGATGAGATGAATGGGGTTTTGTTGCGAGAGAAATGGCGGTGAGGGAGGGATTCGAACCCTCGATACGCGATTAACGTATACACACTTTCCAGGCGTGCGCCTTCGACCACTCGGCCACCTCACCACAGGGTCGCAGATTGTACAGTTTCTTGAAAAGAAATGGAAGTTAAATGGAGCGAATTGCATGCGGGGCTGACGCCCCGGTGAGGTCGGGATGATGAAATGCGTCCTGCATTTCACCCTGCGGGCCGCCTTCGGCGTTCAAATTTGTTCCTGACAAATCAGGGCGTGTTCGCAGCCCAGCCGCTTGGCCAGTCAAAACGCACACGTTTTGACCCTGCGGGTTTAATTTGCACCGGTTCATTCAGCGTTGCGCGTCACTGATTGAGGCCCACTCAATTCGCTCCGCGCGCCTTGTCTGGACCGGTGCAAATTAAACAGGCGGCGCATCTGAGCCACTAACACGCCCGTTCTAACCCTCGATAAGCGATGAACGTCTACACACTTTCCAGGCGTGCGCCTTCGACCACTCGGCCACCTCATCACAGGCTTGCGGAATGGGATGAATTCGCCAAGCACTTCTTGCCTGGGGTGGTGCAATTTGAACAGGTGTTTTGGCTGGTTTTTGAAAGCAATGAAATGACTGTTGAACGCGAAATTTGAGATCAAGTGATGGAGAATTGACGCAGGGTGTTGGGCAGGAGATGTCTGTGGCTGGCCCAAAAATTATACTCAACGTCCTAATATCTGAAGTTTTTTTGCCCGCTTGAATTTACAATGGATGCAACGCCTGTCTTTAAACCCGGCAGGGGCCATGGGTTTCCATGGTTGATCATGAATTTAAATGAGGACTTCACATGAAAAATACACCCATGATTCTGGCACTGACATGCGGTCTGTTGGCCATCACATCTGTGCGCGCACAAACGCCGGTGTGCGATGCTTTGGCGGCGCTGGACCCGGCCGGAGAAATTCAGGCCTCCCCGCGTGCAGACAGGAGGGCAGAGACATTTGCCTTGATGAAGAGCCGGGGCTTTGCCGCCGATGCGGCGTTGTATGCAACCGTGCGCGATGATTTGGCTGCCCTGGCACCCGTGTCGAATGCGCAGAATTCCAACCTGGCGGTGGAATATGATCTGTTTTCATTTTTGTTGATCTTTGATGACGCCGAAGCAGCGGGTGAAGCCTTGCAAGGCAACAATGCGGATTTCAACTGCTTTGTTGCCTTGTTCAATGTGACCGATTCCAGTCGTTTTAACAGCACAAGCACGGTCGTGACCATTGAGTTCGGTGGTTTGATTAATGTGGAACAGGCTCAGGTTCATTTAAAACAGATTGAACACATCAGATGGGCGGAACCCAACGGTTTACTCAATCCAAAACCCGCCAGCTGCTTCCTCAACGACGAGAACGGGCAAAGGGTGTATTATTTCGCCACGCTGGAAACGCAGCCGGGTTTGGTGGATCAGCAGCTGGTGTTGTTGCAGCGTGCGGCCACCGACGGCACGCAGCAGACGGTCACTGAAGTGGCGGCGCCTTTTGCCGACGATGACCCGATGGTGGCGGACTACAACGACTGTTTGGCCAGCACATTCAGTCACATGCGCATTCAGCACGGTCTGACCGGTGCCTGGTATAACGTCGACACGCCAGGACAGGGCATGACATTTGAAGTGATTCCATCGACCCGGCAACTGTTCATGGCCTGGTTTGCCTTCAGGAGCGAGCTGGCACAATCGGCCGATGACCCGAATCACAGATGGTACACGGCCCTGGGTGCGCATCGTTTGCAGCAAAGCAATGCGGTGGAATTGCCGGTCATGTTGTCTACCGGCGGTGTGCTGGATGACCCCAATGTGTCGGTTGATGATGCAATCGTTGGCAAGGCCAATGTCAAATTTTATTCATGCACAGACGCCATTTTCACTTACCACATCAACCCACCATTCCAGCAAAATTACTATCGCCTCAAGCGCATCACGCCGGTGGTGAATTGCGAAGATTGATGGTTTGTAGCCTTTGAGTCGTTTGCAAACGGTGGAAACTATTGCCTGAACATGACACGCATCCATGGTTGATGCGTTCTCCATGGATGTCTGTTTAAGCCAAGAACCGTTGAATGCGCGTTTGCAGCGTGCCATTCAACGGTGCATTTCATGTGCAGCCGAACGGATGACGTGGTGGGTTCAACGTGGCTGAGAAGCCGTGATTGTGAATCTTTTGTGATGAATTGGCGGCGGCTGTGGGTACAATGGGAGGCCTGTTGTTGTGGAGCCGGAACCGTTGATTGCTGGAAAAATTCTTGTCATTGAAGATGAGCAGGACATCGCCCGCCTGATCCGGCTGCACCTGTCGGAATTGTGCAGCGATGTGGTGATTGCCTCAGACGGCACTGAAGGGCTGGAATTGGCCCTCGGTGGAGACTGGGCGGTGATCGTGCTGGATTTGCGTCTGCCGGGCATCGACGGGCTGGAAATCTGCCGCCGCCTGCGCGCGGAAAACAAATACACGCCGATTCTCATGCTGACGGCCAAATCCACCGAACTGGACCGCGTGCTGGGCTTGGAACTGGGCGCCGATGACTACCTGACCAAACCCTTCAGCGTGATGGAGCTGAAAGCCCGCATCAAGGCCTTGGTGCGGCGCTTCAATGCCACCGGCGGTTACGCCGCCGAACCCGGCAATGAAGAAATGATCTTTGACCACTTGCGCATTCACCCGGATCGCCGCCAGGTGCAATTGGACGGCCGCGACGTGGAGTTGACCGCCAAGGAGTTTGATCTGCTGTATTTCTTTGCCCGCCACCCGGAGAAGGTGTTCAACCGCTCGCAATTGCTGGACAAGGTGTGGGGCTACGGTCACGACGGCTACGAACACACCGTCAATTCGCACATCAACCGCCTGCGCAACAAGATTGAGCCGGCCGGCGATGAACCGCAGTTCATTCGCACGGTGTGGGGCGTCGGCTATCAGTTCATCGGCAAACCGGCGGCCTGATCGATGGCGCTGCACCGCAAACTGTCGCTGCTGTTGATGGCATTGATCCTGTTGTTGGGTCTGCTGTTGACCCTGATCACGCGCTACGCCGGGGTGCAGTACAATCTGGAAGTGATGCAACGGCTCAACGGGTCCATCGCCATGTACGTGGCGCAGGAGCACCCGCTGATCATTGATGGGCAGTTCAACACCGAAGCCCTGCAAAAACTGGCGCACCAGGCGATGGTCATCAATCCGACGGTTGAGGTGTATCTGCTGGACACCGAAGGCCGCGTGCTGGCGCACAATCTGCCGCCGGAGACGGTGCAGTTGCAGCGCGTCGACACCGCGCCGCTGGAGGCCTTTCTGCAACCCGATTCGTACCGGCCGTTGCGCAACGACGACCCGCGTTCGCCGGACCACAGCAAAGTCTTTTCCACCGCACGCATTCTGCACGACGGCCACTTTGAGGGCTACGTTTATGTGGTGTTGGGCGGCCGCGTGTACGAGGAGTTGACCGCCGATCTGAGCACCAACTACATTGTGCGCGTGGCCCTGGCGGCGATCGCCGGAGTGATCGCACTGACCTTGCTGGCCGGCCTGTTTCTGGTCAACAAACTGACCCGGCCGCTGAACGGTTTGTTGCTGCGGGTGCGGGCGTTTCAGCGCGCCTCGGGCGAAAGCGATCAACGCGACGCGCGCAGCGGCGATGAGATTCAACAGTTACAGCGGGCCTTTGATCGCATGTCGCAACGCATAGAAAAGCAATTTCGTCAGATTCGCCGTGCCGACGAGACCCGCCGCGATCTGATCACCAATGTGTCGCACGATTTGCGCACCCCGCTGGCGTCGATGCAGGGCTATCTGGACACGCTGATCATCAAACAGGGTGAAATGGCGCCGCAACAAACCCAGGAATACCTGCGCGTGGCACGCAAACACTGCAGCCGCCTGAACCGGTTGGTGCAGGATCTGTTTGAGCTGTCAAAACTCGACAGCAACGCCATCGAAGCCAACATGGAAACGTTTTCATTGTCCGAACTGATGCAGGACGTGGCACTGGAGTTCAATCACCGCGCGGAAAAACAGGGCATTCAGCTGGCGCTGGAGCTGTTGCAGGGCAACACGCAGGTGCGAGCCGACATTGGGCTGATGCAGCGGGTGTTGGAGAACCTGATTGAGAACGCCATCAAACACACGCCGGCCGAAGGCCGCGTGGTGCTGCGTCTGGAAGCCGAAGGCTCGGGATTCAAAGTCATTGTGCGCGACACCGGGCGCGGCATCAGTGAGCAGGCCATTCCGCACATTTTCGATCGCCTGTACCGCGCCGACAACAGCGCCGGTGAGTCGGCGACATCCTCCGGCCTGGGTCTGGCCATTGTCAAAAAAATCCTCGATTTGCATCAGGTGCCGATTCGCGTGATCAGCCAATTGCACCAGGGCACCGAATTCAGTTTCAAGTTGAACGCCGCGCATTGAAGTCGGGCGGTACCTTGCGCCTGAACGCCGCTGTTCAGAACCTTCAATCAAGTCACAATGGCCGCCCATCGGCCGTCCACGTTCATCTGTGACAAAATTGTGATCTTTGCGTGAGTGGTGTGTGAACTGGCCTGTGCACAATGGGCGGCGAGTTCAACTTTGAGGAGTGATCACATGCATCCCAAAAACAAATTTAAATCGGTGGCACTGGCGCTGGCCTTGTCCCTGGGCACAGCGCAGGCCGAAGAATTCACCGTGCGGGTGGAAAATCTGGCGCCATCAGGCGGCACCTATCTGACCCCCGTCTGGCTGGGTTTCCACAGCGGTGGATTTGACTTGTACAACGACGGCGAGGCGGCCAGCACGGCGCTGGAACGCGTTGCCGAAGACGGCAATTTTGACGACCTGAACGCGGATTTTGCCGCCGCCCAGGCCGACGCACTGTCCACGGTGGTGCTCAACCCGGAAGGTTTTGCCGGTGCGCCGGTGTTTGAACCCGGTGCACAGAGCACGTTGCGCGTGACGCTGGACCCCGCGGTGCACACGCACCTGAGCTACGCGGCCATGGTGTTGCCGTCCAACGACGCCTTCATCGGCAACGCCGATGCGCAGGCGGTGCGTTTGTTCGACGCCGCCGGTGAATTCGTCGGCCCGGTGTCCTTTGTGGTTTACGGCGACGCGGTGCGTGACGCCGGCAGCGAGGCCAACACGGAAAGCGACGCGGCGTTTTTCGACCAGAGCACGCCGAACACCGGCACCGCGACCAGCGATTCGGTGGCGCTGCACCCGGGGTTCAATGGTTCATTGGGCAACCCTGGCGGCGCGCCGGTGAATTTTCTCGGCGGGCAGTTGCCCCCAGGCGATGCGCTTGATCCGGTGAGCGGGGATTTCACCCGCCCCGGCGCGCGCATGCTGCGCATCACCGTGTCTCAGGCCACCCAGGCGGTGCGCGTGTCGGTGCACAACCAGGCACCGGCGGGCGGCGTTTTCCTCACCCCCGTGTGGATGGCTTTCCACGACGGCGGCTTTGATTTGTTTGATCTGCACAGCGACGCCAGCGCCGCGCTTGAGCGCATCGCTGAAGACGGCGACGCCTCGGCCCTGTCTGCGGCATTGGCCGATTCAGGCGCCGGCATTGACGCGGTGTTGACCAACCCCGAAGGTTTTCCTGGCGCGCCGTTGTTTGATCCCGGATTCAGCAGCAGCACGGTGATGCATTTGGATCCCCTGCAACACCGCTACTTCACCTTCGCTTCGATGGTGGTGCCGTCCAACGACGCCTTCATTGGCAACGACGAGGCCATGCGCTACCGCTTGTTCGATCAAGACGGGCGCTTTACCGGCGCGCAACGGATCGTCGTCAGCGGTCGTCATGTGCTCGACGCCGGCACCGAAATGAACAGCGAAACCGACGCGGCGTTTTTGGATCAGAGCGCACCGAACACCGGCCAGGCCAGCGCCGACGCGGTGATGTTTCATCCCGGCTTCAACGGCGCCCTGGGCAATCCGAATGGCATGCCGCAGAACATTCTGGGCGGCACCAACGGCGCCGGCATTGAGTTCGATGTGCAGGCGGCCGATTTCACCCGCGCCGACGCGCCATTGGCTGAAATTCGCCTGAGCCGTGCGGTGGACGGCGGATTCAGCGGCACCTGGTATGATCCGGATCGCAACGGCGCCGGTCTGTTGCTGGAAATCACCGTGGATCCGCTCACTGGGGAAGCCCAAGGCGTGATCAGCTGGTACACCTACGCGGCGGACGGTTCCGGTCTGCAGCGCTGGCTGATTGGCGCCGGTCCGGTGGTGGACGACGTGCTGATCGCCGAAATGGACGTCACCGAAGGCGCGATTTTCGGACCGGGATTTGATCCGGACGACGTGGTGCGCAGCCGTTGGGGGCAGGTGCGCATTCGCTTCATTGACTGCGAAACGGCGGTGCTGGAGTATTCCGCACTGGATCCAATGTACGGCAGCGGCAGCCAATCTCTGGTGCGCCTGACCCGCGGACCGGTGGATTATCCCAGCGCCTGCGTGCAGTGATTTGATCACCCTTGCGCGCACTCAGCGCGCCTTCAACGGGGTCTGCCAGGCAGGCCCCGTTGTCGTTGCGGCGCCGCGCAGGCCTGCGAGAATCGCAGACATCCATTCGAACGCTTGATCTTTAGATCAACCCCGCGCGGGCATAAATCGGCGCAGAATGGCCGGCGAGGCCCTTGGATGCTTTGCGGGCTGGCAAAAACTGCCGGGCCGAATTCTAATGTCTGGGATGGCCGGTTTATTCATGTAAAATGGGCATTTTTTAAGACGCTAAATCTCGGCATGCACTTTCTTGATTACCGCGTGGATGAAGCCAAACGACGGGTGTTTCGCGGCACTGAAAAGCTCAAGTTTTCGACGCTGAATTTCGATTTGCTGATGTATTTTCTGCACCACCCCGGGCGTGTGATTTCACGCCAGGAACTGATGCAGCAGGTGTGGCAGGGTCGGGTGGTCACCGACGCGACCATTTACAAACAGGTCAAGCGACTGAAAGAAGAGTTGCTGGAAGCGCAGCTTGAGGATGAATTGATCCAGACCGCCCATGGACAAGGGTTTGTTTTTGTTGCTGAAGTGCACAGCGCAGCGGAACAGGCAGAGCTGAACGATGCCACGCGCACCCCCAAAACCGACCTCTGGCGCGTTCGCGCAGGCCTGCTGTGGGTGTTGTTGCCGATGGCGGTGGTGCTGGCCTTTGTACTGTATCAGATGCACGGACTGCGTGAGGGCAACCGCCAGCTGGTCAGTCAGGTGCAGCGTCTGGCGATTCTGTATGGGCAGGGCGAGACGGCCGACCAGCCGAATCAGCGCGCCATCAATGAAGCACTGAACGCGCAGCTGCTGGTCAGCGACGCGCTCAACAGTCGACTGGTGCCGGCGCAAGACCGCGGCGCGGGATTTGAACGCAACAGCGCGTCGCTGATACAGGAACTCGGTTACGATCACGTGCTGAACATGCAGGTGGTGACCCATCCCTTGGGGGTGCGGGCGGTGGTGTTGCTGCGGCGCGGCGATGTGTTTGTGCCGCCGCAATTGATCGAGGCCGCCGATGCCTTGACGCTGGTGCGCGACGTGTCGCAATGGACCGCGCAGCAAATCGGACAGCCGCCTTCCAATTGGCGGCCTTTGACGCAATCCGGCGACGCCTTCGAACAGTATTTGCAAGGCATGCGATTTGAAGCCGAAGGCGAAGAAGCGGATGCGATCGCGGCGTTGCAACAGGCGGTTTTACTGGACGGGCAATTCAATGCCGCGCTGGTGCATTTGGCAAAATTGCAGCGCAACACCGGGCAGGTGGAACTGGCGCTGGAAACCCTGCAACGCATCGATGAACTTCGCGCCTCGGATCGCGAACGGTTTTTGCTGCTCAACATTCGTGGCGGCTGTCAGTATCGCCTGGGACAACTCAAAGCCGCTGTGCAGACTTTTGGGCAGGCGCTCGAGATTGCCCGACGCCTCAACGACGACACATTTCTGGTCTCATCGCTGGTGAATCAGGCGTACATGCTGTCGGATTTGCAGCAGCCCGAGCAGGCCCGGCAGAACCTCGAAGAAGCGCTGCTGCACGTTGGTCCGGAGCGCCGTTTCACCACCATGGGCGCCATTTATAGCGCCTTGACCAGCCTCTACAAAGACAACCTGCACAATCTGGCCAAAGCGCGCGAATACGCCGAACAATCGCACGCCAGCTACCTGCAGGCCGGCGATGAGGATCGCGCCAATGTGGCCCTCAACAAATGGGCAGACGTTTTAATGCAGGCGGCCGATTTCAACCAGGCCGATGCCTTGTATCAACAGGTCTGGCAGTACAGCATCGACCACAAGGAAACGGTCAACGGCCTGTATTCCCTGAAAAGCCTGATTCGCATCGATCACCTGTACGGCCGTTTTGATCGCGCAGGTGAACGGCTGGCGCGATTTGCTGCAGACCTCGAAGGCATCGACAACGCCGAGTTGGCTGCGGACCATCGTCAGTTGACAATTGCCCATGCATTGCTGCTGGGGCACATGGATCGGGCCGAAACGCAGTTGCAGCTGTTGGCCGAGCAGGTGCGGGGGCTGGACAATCCGCTGCGTGGACAGGCCTATCAGGCGCTGTTGACGCAATGGCATTTGCACAATCTGCGCTCTGTGGAATTGCCCGCGCTGCGCGCGCGTCTGGATGAAGCCCTGCCGGCGGGCCTGCAGCACAGCCTTTTGCAGGCACAGATCAGCGCCCGGCTGGGCGATGCGGACGCGGCCCTCGAGCAGTTCAAGGCGGCCGAGCGGCAGGCGCGCGCCGAACAACGCCTGGACGCGCTGGTGGAGGTCATCAACGCGCAATTGACGTTCATGTTCGAGCAGGATCGCCCGGATGAGAGCGTCGCCGCGTTGTTGTTGCAACTGCAAGAACTCAAAGCCCCGCCGTACCCGATGCTGTGGCATAAAATGCGGCATCTGGTGAGTCTTGAACGGTGTGATGAAGCCGCAGAGGTTTTGCAGCGACTGCAGGAAACGGCCAATGCCTGGTGGCGGGATTCACTGGTCGATGCATTGGCGCCGTGTCAAAACTCCGCCCAGTGATGGCCTGGGGCGTATAAAAGTCCGGGAACCGTTTCATGGGAATAAGGAGTGAATGGGCCTCGCCTTGAGGCGACGCCGCGTCGGTTCCCGGAACACCGTTGAGCACAGGTCTTGGTCATCAAAACCCGTGCTGAAAAATGATGTCTTCAATGCCCGCGCCGTCCATTTCAAACGCGCCCTGATCATACAGTCCACCCGTGCCCGGACGCGAAAAGCCGTCCAGATCGTGTGCGGTGCCCGTGATGCACGCATCGCGACTGGGTGAATTGCTTTGCAGGCGATAGGGGCCCCGGGCAGTTGAGGTGAACATGGGGTTGCCGAGTTGCCCGCCCATGTTCTGACTGCCCGTTTGCACGTTCTGGCTGTTGTTGCAATTGGCGGTGAAATTGGCCAGCGGATGCACGAACGGCCCCAGCCGGTTCATGTAGAAAATGCTGTTGTGCAATTCCAGCGTGGCATTGGCGTCATCGGTCAGCAGCGGCGCGTTGTGGTTGTCTGCGACGGTCAAATG